>NZ_JADOVC010000002.1:0-226830 GCF_015751645.1 Flavobacterium sp. CG_9.1 | reverse complement strand
TAAAATTGCCATTAATTCCCCTAATTTAATTTCTTTATTGAAAACTTGAATAGAAGTGTAAATTAATACGCCTGTCAAAAAGAAAACACTTGCTAATCCTGATTGCCAGGAAAGGCGAATATTTATTTTTCCTAAATGAAATAGTTTTTCTTGGAAATTACCAAAAATGACTTCGTTGGTTTTATTAAAAATATCTTGTTTATTATCGTTTTTTATAGTTGCGATTCCCTGAATCGTATTGATGTAGTTGCTTTCGTTAAAGGCATAACCTTGCATCACCGCTTTTTGAGAATCGATGATGGCTTTGTTACTTCTATAAATAATATAAAAATAGACAGGCATAGTCAACAATGAAATCAAGCCTAATTTCCAAGAGTAGCCAAATAAGAAAACTAGCGAAATAATGGAAACTAATACATCAATTACTAAACTGCTTGCCAGCATCTTAATGACTCGCTGAACTCTTTGTGTGTCATTCAGTCGAGCAACTAATTCCCCTATTTTTCGCGTATCAAAAAAAGGTTTTGGAAGATGAAGCAAAGAGGAAAAAAACTGATTATTAATGCGATTATTGAAATCTTTAGATTGTTGTAGCAGGAAAAACTCTCGTAATACCGAAATTCCAACTCGTGCCAAAAGTAATATGGCTAGTAAAACAATTCCAGAGATCAGTTTGTTGATTTTATGCGAAGGTAAAATGTCATCAATTAGTTTTTGGGAAAACAAAGACATAGCCATTCCCAAGCCTGCTACAAAAATACCAAGTAGAACACTAATCCACAATAATTTGTAATCTGGTTCTAGTAAAGTTAAAAACCATTTTTGCTGTGCATGTTTAACTTCAGTTTCTTTTATGAATTTTTCATTCGGTTCCAGCGTCAAACAGCTTTTTGAAACCCAAATTTTATCTAATTCTATAGCAGATAAATAATAAATTCCTTTACCTGGATCGCTAATCAAGAAACCTTTTTGTTCATCATAGTGATAGCAAACAATGTAGTGTTGTAATTTCACTTCTATTAATACGTGAAGAATTACGGGTTGTTTATGATCTATAAGTGCCTGAATATCTGCTTCACAACCTTCAGCAGTAAAACCTAATTTATTGGCAACTTGATATAAGCCTAATAACGTTGTACCTTGTTTGGTAGTACCACTTAGTTCTCGTAGCTTTTCAATAGACTGCATGCCACCATACAATTTAATGATAGACAATAAGCAGGCAACCCCACAATCAGACTGATCCAATTGTAGCGTATGGGTTTTTTCAATATGTTTTATAGTCATTATTTTTAGTTTGCTATTTCTTCAGTTCGTCATTCTGACAAAGGAGAAATCTCATCATTTTTATTGTAGTTTTTTTAGCAAAACTTCTACCTTAGTTTGTCCTTTTATCTTTTCAATTAGTTGCTGATTTTTATCGTACAAAACTAAGCAAGGTAAGGATTGAACATCAAAGGTAGCAGCGAAAGTAACTTTAGTGTCACATACAAAATGAATGTTATCATAATTTTGAAGGTTGTATTTTTTAGCAAAAGATTCTATTTTTTTAGCTTTTTCAAAAGAAACAAAGACAAGTTGATTTGGTGTGAATTGCTCTATACGTTCTTGTATCATTTTTGTCTCTTCATTACAGTACTCGCATTCACTGTTGAAGTAGATAAAGAGAGTTGGGGTGTCTACTTTTAAATTATTATTGGAAAATTGTTCACCATTTATATTTTGATACTTAAAAGTAGGAATGGTTTTTATGTTGGCTGCCACTTCTTTTTTATGGTTTATTTTAGTCACTATTTGGTAGCCCAAAAAAGTTAACAAACTAATAAAAATTATTAGTATTATTAATTTAAGATATTTTTTCATTTTGCTTTTTTAGGAATAATTTAAAGTAAAAAACATGATGACCACTACCCACAGCAATAAAGCGCTGCCATAACTCGAAGCTACTATTTTTAATCCGCGATCCATGTTAGTTTCAGTAGTTTTTCCGATCAAATAGGCAAGAACCAACCAGTAGGCTAATTCAAATAAATTAATTATCTGAAAAGGATAAATCAACCATGGTTCGAGTCCTTTATAATCGACAATATTTAATGCTGATAATGGGAAAAAATATTGAATGTCTTCAATAGTATAATTGGTTTGAAAAAAGTAAAACCAAATGGTTTTAATTATTGGTACAATCAAAAAAATAAACTCTGCAATAATCGCAAAATTCCATAACTGCTTGAAAGTAATTGGAATCTTGCTGAAGAAAAATATGCCCATATAGAGTATACTTGCTATTAGGCTTGTTTTGATTAGCAATATTATCGGGATGATTAAATATTCTAACCATTGCCATTTTTTTTGAAATTCAAAATAATCATGAATTTGTTGATTTGTTAGTTTATCGGCTAATGAATTATATAAAGCACTATTGAAGTCTAGCGATTTACGTGTAATTTCTATCAATAAAATTGTGATAATTGTTAAAAATATATATTTAAACAATGGAAGTTTCATTAACGGTAAATTTCTAATTATTTCTCTATTGTTTCTCTTTTTTAATTTTAAAATCATTCATTAGGAGTATTAATAATGCAAAAACAGTAAGAAAACGACCTTGTTTTATTTCATTATCAATAAAATATATCAACAAATCTGCAATTATCAAAACTATTGCCACTGCTTTGTATAAATTAATTTTCATATAATTATTTTTAAAAGAAAATATCTAGATTGCTGCATTATAGAATAAAATTAATAGATCTGTTTGTGCACTAAATTTGGTCGTAATTAAGTTTTGCGACTTTTGAAATAAGTTATACTTCTCTAAATCTTACGTAGAAATAAATTAAATATTAGTAATATTTAATTTGATGAAAAAAATAATTAAGCTAGGGATATCGATTTAATACCCCTAACTTTTTAAATGGATGATTTATATTTTACTTTAATGAGAAATGATACAACTAATTTTTAAATACCTTTGAATCTATAAAGTAAATATCTACATAATATTGTCAAGCACATCATTAAAATTACCATAATAATGGTAAATATGTATTTTTCATTCTGTAGCTTATTATTTTTAATTTTGTGATAAAAAATTATGTAGCAAAACAAAATTCCACCAAGCCAACATGTTGCATATTCGAAAATCATAATTAAATTATTATTACCATATTGCTTTGAGACCACCACCGAAAATAAATCCACATGACACTCCTACTAGGATACCGCCAAGAACTGGTACAGCAGTACCTGCTATCGCCCCCACAACTGAACATAAAGTTCCCATAGCTAAATTACCAGCTGCCGCCTCTAAATCTCTTCCACCTTCCAGACTTTCCATCTGTTTTAATTCTAATGTTTTCATAAAATAATAATTTAATTGGTTAATAATAGTTTACTAACAAAACCTTCGATTACGTGCACTTAATTTTAGATTGTTAGCGTTTGTCAAATCTATTATTTTTATTGGGATGTATTTTACTGTTTTTATGTTAAAAAAGTACGGTTTTTAATAAACTAAAAGTAAGCCTAGTTTTTTTGCAGCAGTAACTATAGCCGCATCGTTGCCTTTGTCCTTCAAAAGTCGGTTTTTAATATTGGTTTTCCTTTTTTCAATCGCACTCAAAGAAAGATCAATGTGATTCGGCATGTCTTTCATTTTAATTTTCTTATCAAGTAGTGTCAAGATCTGGCAATCTATAGCATCCAAATTTAATCTTTTTATGGCATTCTCTTTTTGCACTTTAGTTATGGTACTACTGTAAAAGGTGGCACCCATCATAATAGCTTGGTATGCCGCTACCAAAGAAGCGGCATTAATGGCATTCTTTAAAATAAATCCCTCAGGATTAATTTCTTGTAATGCAGCAGTGATAATCGCAGGTTCGCTGTGCATGGTGAGTACAACTATGTTACAAGCTGGAAAATAATATCTAATTAGTTTAGCTACATCGATACCAGTATAAAGATTTTGAGCAGGGTAAGTAGGCAAACTTATGTCTACAAAAGCGAGGTCAAAGTATTTTTGAGCTTGATGACTTTCAATGATTTTGAAATAAGCTTGCTCACAAGAGTACGCTGCAGTTATTGAAATTGTGGTATCATTAGTTTTTGTAGTAGAAAGAATATTGCTGTAACCATCAATTATAATAGGATGATCATCAACAAAAAATAGGTTTATTATTGGCATGAATTGCTTATTTTCGTAAACGGCTAATATACTTTATTAGATAAGACTTACAAAAATTTTAGAAAAATTTAATTTTTGAGTTAGCTGATATATTTATTTACAGTAATAAGTTTGTAAAATAAGGCTTTATAAAACAGTAATTTATCTCTTTGACCATCAATGAAATACTATGTTATTTTATTGTAATCAAACCCGCTCCAACTGCATACTTTTCAATTGTTCCATATAATCCCTTTGGTTTGATAATCTTGGTATTTTATGTTGACCGCCTAATTTATCACGATCTTTTAGCCAATCGTAAAATAAATTTTTTCGAGCAACATTGATCAGCAATGGATTCAGGGTCATGTTGTTGTAACGTTTGGCTTCATAATCAGAATTTAGAGATTGAATTGCTTCATCTAATGCTTTTTGAAATTGATTAATATCAACAGGATTGTTTTTGAATTCAATCATCCATTCATGTGCACCTTTCTCTTTGCCTTCCATAAATACGGGAGCAACGGTGTAATCAACTACTTGAGTATTTGTTAATTTACTAGCTTTAGCTATAGCCTGATCTGTATTTTCGACCATTAATTCTTCGCCAAAAACATTAATATGGTGCTTGGTTCTGCCTGTAACCCGAATGCGGTACGGATTTAAGGAAGTGAAACGAACCGTATCACCAATCAAATAACGCCACAAACCGGAATTGGTGGTAATGACCAAAGCGTAATTTTTGAATAATTCCACATCTGCTAACCGAATTACTTTTTGATCCAGTGTCCCAAAAGTATCCATTGGAATAAATTCATAGAAAATTCCGTAATCTAGCATCAACAATAAATCACTCGAATTGTTTAAATCTTGGATGGCAAAAAAACCTTCTGACGCATTGTATATTTCGTAGTATTTAAAATCTTTTTTAGGGAGTATTTTTTGAAATTGTTCTCGATAGGGTTCAAAATTTACGCCTCCGTGAAAATACACTTCTAATTTGGGCCAAATTTCTAGTAAATTTCCTTTTCCTGTATCTTCGAGCATTTTGTTCATTAAAACTAACATCCAAGAAGGAACTCCTGCAAAACTCGTTACATTTTCGTTTTTCGTTTCGTGGATTATGGCAGCAATTTTAGTTTCCCATTCGCTCATCAAAGAAATTTTATTGCTGGGCGTACTGCTGAACTCCGCCCAAATCGGCATGTTTTCAATTAATATCGCTGATAAATCGCCAAAGAACGTATGGTTGTCTTCATAGATTTGAGAACTTCCACCTAGGCGTAAACTTTTACCAAGAAATAGTTCGGAATCTTCATTGTTATTCAAATACAAACACAATAAATCCTTGCTGCCTTTGTAATGACAATCTTCTAAAGCGTCATTACTTACGGGAATAAATTTGCTTTTGGCATTGGTAGTTCCACTGGATTTGGCAAACCATTTTATAGGTGTTTCCCAAAAAACATTTTGCTCACCTTTGCGTGTTCTTTCTATTAGCGGCTGCAATTCTTCATAAGTTGCTATTGGAACTCGCTCTGCAAAATTCGCATAAGATTTTATTGAAGCATAATCATATTCTTTGCCTAAAACAGTGTTTTTGGACGACTGAATCAAATTCATAAGCAATTCCTCCTGAACTTCATTTGGATATTTCAAGAAAAGTTCGATCTGATGAATTCTTTGTTTGAGAACCCAGGAGGCAAACGAATTGATTATGGTTAGTGGCATATAGATTTCAGATTGTTGATTAACGATTTTATATTTCAGATTTCTTTCTATTTGAAAAAGGCTGAAATATAAGATTTGAATATCGATTGACAAATAGTAACTTTGTCAAAATATCAAAAATAGTGTTTTTTTGCAAAAAACAATTCTATATCACAGTAAAGATTTGAACTCAGTAAAGGATGCTACTAATCGGAATTCTAAAATGGGATCGCTAAATCTAAAATCAGAAATCGTTACCCGAGAGCTATGCTCGAACTGGCGAAGCAATTAAAAATCTAAAATCACAATGACATACGAAGGTGTACTCAAAAAAATGCAAACTGAATTTGGAAACCCAATTCAATATTATCTGGTTTTCGAAAATAGTTTTTTGAATGTAAACCAATTACTGAACAAGAACCTAGAAATTAGTTTTGTAGGCTATCAGTGTTTGAATTGCGGCAAGAAGAAAAAAATATTCCGTCAGGGATTTTGTTATGATTGCTTCTATTCCAGTGCGGCTGTAGGCGATTGGATTATGAAACCAGAACTGAGTACCGCTCATCTTGGGATTCAGGATCGAGATTTAGCTTATGAAGAGAAAGTGCAGTTGCAACCACATATTGTGTATTTGGCTTTGTCCAGTGAAGTCAAAGTTGGAGTGACCCGCAAAACCCAAATGCCAACGCGATGGATTGATCAAGGTGCGACACAAGCTATTTCGATTGTGGAAGTTCCGAATCGATACTTAGCCGGAATTACCGAGGTAGCGTTGAAAAACCATTATGCCGATAAAACCAATTGGAGAAAAATGCTAACAAATAATGTGGAGCAAATTGACTTAGTTGCGGAACGATTGAAAGTCGAAAATTTAATCCCAACCGAAGTTCAGGAATACTTTTATTCGCAGAAGAATGACTTGTACGAAATGCATTATCCCGTTCTAGAATATCCTACTAAAGTTGCAAGTTTAAGTTTAGATAAATCGCCTCACTTTCAAGGAAAATTGACCGGAATAAAAGGACAATATTTGCTTTTTGAAGATGGAACGGTTTTCAATATTCGTGGTTCCGAAGGCTATGTTGTTACCATTACAGTTTAGGGAGTTGCACTTGGGCGTATCCTTTTTTTTAAAATAGAAAAAATTTTAAAAAAAAGGTCAGGCTGTTCGCTGTATCTTTTATTTCGCTCTGCTACATAAAAGGATGCCGCTGCCATCCTTTACGCAAAAAATCCAGTCACAATAGCATATTTATACATTACAACACTCTTGTACAAATGTATTCACAATAAAAAAGAGGAATGTCACATAGTGGAATTCCTCTTTCTTGCTTCATAAAGTGTTCTTAGTTCGCCTTTGTAGTGTCTACTTTTTTCTTTCTATTAAATAATCCATTTAATAATTCAGAGGCTTTTGCTTTTACTTCTTCCTTAGTCGCTGGCACAGCAGGAGTAGCTGTTTTAGTAGTGTCTCCAGGTTTCTTGTTTTTATTGATATAGTCTGTCAAAGCTGACGTTCCTTGTTTTACCAATCTGTCTTTTTGTTGGTTTACCAATTGAGTCGTCAATTTAGTTACTGCGCTATTAATATCCGTGGTGATTTTTGGATTTGTAAAATTACCTCCTAATACAGCATTTATCGGGAAGCTTTCTAATTTAGCCGCGTCAGCAGCAGATAATTTTGCAATCAGCGCATTGGCTTCTGAACCCAAATATTTAGCTGGAACATCAAATTTTAAATTGTAATTCATACTTTGGTCAAAACCATGAGTACCTCCAACTGTTGCTTTAATATCTTTATACTTGATGTCAAATGGTTTAACATTTACTTTTCCATCTTTAAACGTAATTGCCGCTTTGATATCGTTTAAATTGATTTTACTCACATCAATGAATTTCAAGTTAGAGCCTAAAGCCGTCAATAAAGTCGAATTTTTTGAATTTACCGTCGTTGAAAGTAATTGTCCTAATAAATCTCCAGTAAGCGTTTTTAAGTCAGGAGTAAACTTCGTTGCATTTAGATTTCCGTTTAATTTGATGTTTGAGTTCAATCTACCGTTGATAATTCCTGCGATTGGTGCAATTTTCTTCAACATATCCAGCTGTGTGAAAGATTGTGCGATATCGACTTGACTTAATTTTAAATCCATATTGAAAACGGGTGTTTTTCCTTTTGTTGAAACAGCTCCATTCACGCCAATTGTTCCACCGAAAATAGATGTTTTCACATTTTCTAAAGTTACTTTTTCGTCTTTCACGATTAGTTTTCCTGATACGTCTTTCAAGGTTAAATTATCATATAAAACCGTAGTCGCTTTTGCGGTAAGCGTACAATTTAAAAACGCAGGAATCTTCATGGCATCAGGTTTTTTAGCTGTTGCTGTTCCCGTTTTCGCAGTTTCCCCGGTTGTCATGAAATCGTCAACGGCTAATTGTTTCGAATTCATGTTGAAATTTCCTTTCAACTCTTGGTTTCTAAAAATAAATCCGTAGAAATTCTCTAAAACTCCGGTTACACTAATATCGCTTTTCCCCGTCGTTGCGTTCAGTTCTTTTAAATTGACTTGGCTAGGATTAAATTGAACTACAGCGGTGCTAATGTTCATTGTTTTGCCATTTTCATCTGCATACTTGAAACCGGATAAACTCATAGTTCCCGCATTATTGATGTTTTCATACTGACTTTTCTCTACAGATTGCATGTCGAATTTTGTAGTCACATCGGCTTTTAAAATTCCGGATAAGGGCTTGTCCAGTTTTATAGGATACGCTTTCGAAAGATTGGCTAAATTGATAGTTCCTTTCAAAACAGCATCGACAATTGCATTTTGAGTAATGTTTCTAATATTGGCTTTGGCATTAAAAACATCTTGGTCAATTTTGAAAGAGAGTTTGTCTAAGTTGACATAGGTGTCATTTAGAATACCCGTTTCGTTGATGATTTTAGTGTCAATAACGATATTTTGAACTGTTTTTGGTAAGTTAGGGTATTTGAAGGAGGCGTTATTGGAAGCAATTTCAATATTAAATTTTGGTACAGTGGTATCAGAATACAAGCCTTTTGCAAAACCGATTACGGTAAAATCTCCGGTTGTTTTCACGTTGTCCAAACTCGCGGCATACGCTGCAGGAATAATTCCCAAGAAGTTTTTGAAAGTAGAAGTTGGCGTTTTAAATTTCAAATCGTATTGCTGACCCGCTTCCACCATTTGAATAAAACCATCAAATTCCAAAGGCAATTGATTAATAAGCGCTTTGTTTTCCTTGAAGGTATATTTGCTATTGTTTAAATCAATTCCTAAAATGGCATCCAGAGTTAAGGCAACATTGTTCATGTAATTGACTTTGTCCAAATCTAAAGTGATTTTCGCAGTGGACTTGGTAACCAAATCTAATTTTTGGGCTGCAAAATCTCCAACACCTTCATGATTGATACTGTCAATCACCATTTTGATTTTTGATTTTTCATCAAAATAGCGAAACTTGAAATTTTCAACAGCATAATTCTTAATCGTTAGTGATAAAGGATCACTTTTGCCAGCCGTGGAAGTTTCTTGATTTTTTAAGGCGATATCATAATTCCCGATTCCGTCTTTGTTGAAAATGATATTGATCAATCCATTTTTTGAAGTGATTCCGTCAATTTTTATAGCTTCCTCTTTGCCTTTGAATAATTCTTTGATATACATTTTTAAATCTAATTCGCCCAAAGAAACTAAAGTATCGCCTTCAAAAGGCGCTTTGTTTATGATCACTAATTGTTCGAGTGAAACATTTGCATTTGGAAAACTTTTGATCAAACTTAAATCCACATCCGAAAAAGTAACTCGTGCGTCCACTTTTTCATTGATTGCTTCAGTAATTTTAGCTTTTATTTGATCCTTAAAAAAGTAAGGAATTGTAAATAATGCAACTAGGAACAGGATGATAAGAGCTCCAATAATTTTTAAAATTGTCTTTAGCATAATTTGATTTTCTTTAATTTTATTTATTCAGCAAAAATGATACCCAAATCCCCACAAAAATAGTGGAATATAATTTAGGAGTGTATATTGAAATCACTAATAGTTTTGTGCAGCGGTCTGGTTTACATTTTAGATTTAAAAAAAAATCCGTTCAAATGATTATTTAAACGGATTTTGAACGGATATTTTAAAAATTAATTAATCTTGATTTCAAACGGCATGATGGCTTGAATTCCTTTTCGTGCTTGCAGCTTTTTTATTTCCTGCATCATACGATAGTTTTCTTCTCCTATTTCTTCTTTTATGAAATCAGCTTTCGATTTTGCAAAAGGAATATTAGCTAAAAGATCATTAAAGTTTTTCTCGTATTCTGGATAATTTTGAGTGCTGTAGCTTTTCACTTTTGCCAAAGAAGCCGCTTTTGCAATTGCATCATCTAAGCCTCCAATTTTATCTACTAGTCCAATTTTCAATGCCTCTGAACCCGTCCAAACTCTACCTTGAGCGATCGCGTCCACTTGTGCAAAAGTCATTTTCCGACCTTGTGCTACGTGGGTGACAAAAGTTTTGTAGATGTGTTCTACACCTTCTAATGTAACCGCTTTGAATTTTTCGTCGATTGGTACAAAAGGACTGTAATTAGCCGAATTTTCATGGGTTTTTACTTGTTCTGTGTAGATACCTATTTTAGTAGCCAATGGAGTGAAATTAGGGAGTATGCCAAAAACACCTATGGAGCCAGTAATGGTATTGGCTTCGGCAAAAATAGTATTTGCATTACAAGCAATATAATACCCACCTGATGCTGCATAATTCCCCATAGAAACGACTATTGGTTTTACTTTTTTGGTCAATTCAATTTCTCTCCAAATCAAATCAGAGGTCAAAGCGCTTCCGCCTGGGCTGTCAATGCGGAGTACAATTGCTTTTACATTTTTATTTTTTCGAGCTTCTTGTAACGAACGACGCATAGAACCTTCTCCAATCACATTTACATCGCCTTCACCGCTCAAAATTTCTCCTTGAGCATAAATAATGGCAATTTGATCTGAACTGTCGAAAGTTTGTGAAGTTGTAGCGATTTTTTGAGCATAATCTACAACGGATACGGTGTTGTAATCTTCGTCATTGGCTACTTTAAGCGCTTTTCGGATGGCATTATGGTATACATCTTCATAGGCAATAATATCAACTAATTTTTGTGCTTTTGCCATTTCTGGAGTTCTGGCAAGAAGTCCGTTAGCAATTTCATTTAATTTTGCCACTGATATGTTTCTACTTTTTGCGATGTCAGCGGTGATGGAACTCCAAACAGAATTTAATAATGCTGTTGTTTGTTCCCTGTTGGCATCACTCATTTTATTTTCTAAAAACGGTTCCACGGCACTTTTATACTTTCCATGGCGAATAACTTCCATTTTCAATCCTGATTTTTCCTGAAAATCTTTAAAGAACATAATTTCAGAAGATAACCCCTTGAAATCCATTTCTCCAACCGGATTAATATAAATTGGGCTGGCAACGGAGTTCAAATAATATTCTTTTTGAGAATACGAATTGGCATACGCCATTACAAATTTTCCTGATTTTTTAAAACTTTCTAACGCATCTCTCAAAGCTTTGCTTTGCGCCATGCCTAATGACGAAGCATTGTTTAGAATAGAAATACCTTTAATATCATTGTCTGTTTTTGCTTCTTCAATGGCATTGATGATATCTGTAACGCCTACTTTTTTGTTTTCTGAAAAAATAGTTACCCAAGGATCTTTGTACTTTCCGGCATAATCATTTTGTATGTTTTCCAAATTCAATTCGATAACCGAATTGTTTTTTACAGTAACACCTTCGGATTCACCACCAAAAATAGCCCCAATGAGTATAATTCCAAAAAAGGACAGCATGAAAAAAACAAAAATTCCTATAATAGTCGCTAATACATTACCTAAAAATTTCATAATTATATTTTTTTAATAGGTCGTAAAAAAGCAGAAAATGTTACAAGCAGTCGTTTAGACCTTTCCACTTTATTTATCAATACCTGATGCAAATATATTGCTTATTCTAAAATTCTTTTAGTTAATTTGCACCTAATTATGAAATCACAGCATCAGGTTATTTTATCGATAGGGAGTAATGAAGGCAATCGTTTGGAAAATATCGAGCGCTGTTTAGAATGGATACATCAGGAAGTTGGTACGCTTATAAAAGTTTCCAGATTGTATGAAACGCCCGCTTGGGGATTTGAAAGTGATGCTTTTTATAATTGTGCAGTGGTTTTGCATACTTTCAGTTCCGCAGCTAAAATTCTGACGCAGGTCTTAAAAATCGAAAAACGGTTGGGGCGTTTGCGAAACAAGACAAAAGTATACCAATCTCGCACGATTGATATTGATTTGATTGCATTCGATTTAGAAATTATTACAACTGAAAAACTCCAAATTCCACATCCGTTAATGCAGAATAGGAATTTTGTATTGCTTCCCGTTCAGGATTTAGCATTGGATTGGAAACATCCCGTTCTTCAAAAAAACATATCGGAATTAATCCTTTTATCTCCAGATGACAGTGTTTGTACAATTGTTCAAGAATTAAGAAGTCCATTACAAAATATCTCTTTGGAGCAATTTAATTACGTTGCTTTTGAAGGAAATATTGGAGCAGGAAAAACCACTTTGGCTACAAAAATTTCGGAGGATTTTAATGCGAAAACCGTGTTAGAACGTTTCGCAGATAATCCATTTTTACCCAAATTTTATAAAGACCAAAACCGGTATGCATTTCCACTTGAAATGTCATTTCTTGCAGATAGATACCAGCAATTATCCGATGATTTGGCTCAATTTGATTTGTTTAAAGACTTTCTGGTTGCCGATTATCATATTTTTAAATCGCTGATTTTTGCCAAAATAACTTTGGCCGAAGATGAGTATCGTTTGTATCGCAATCTTTTTGATATCATTTACAGAGAAATGCCAAAACCGGATTTGTATATTTATTTGTATCAAAATTCAGAACGGCTTTTGCAAAATATAAAAAAGCGTGGCAGAAGCTACGAACAAAAAATTCCAGCCGAATATTTAGATAAAATCAATAGTGGTTATCTGGATTACATCAAATCACAAACGGATTTGAATGTTTTGATAATAGACGTATCGGACCGGGATTTTGTAAAAAATCAAGAAGATTATCTGTATATTTTAGAGCAGATACGAAAGAAAATTAGTAAATAAAATATTTTACCTTTTTAAAGTAAAATGGCCTTTTGTTTCTCTTCCATCTTCTAGTTTCAAGGTAAACCAATAATCATCTGTTGGCAAAGGTGTTCCATTGAAAGTGCCATCCCAGCCTTGACTTGAATTAGGAACCCATTGCTTTAGGAGTTTTCCGTACCGGTCAAAAATGTAGAGTATCGATTTTGAATTGAAAGTGTCATTTATTCCTTTAATACTCCAATAATCATTATAACCATCGCTGTTTGGTGTAAAGAATTTTGGCGCTCCTATTACAGAAATAGTTTGACTAACGATACCACAACCGTTTTTGTCATTGATGAAAACCTCGTGAATTCCAGCAGGCACATTATCAAAAAAATTGGAGTCTTGCCAAAAATTATTGGGGTCATCCAAGCTGTATTCATAATCTCCAGTTCCAGAAGTGTTAATTGTCACTGTATTGCTATCTGTCAAGTCTGCAATGTCACTAGAGTCAATAGTAGCAACATTCGAAGCGTTGACCGTTATCGTTCTAATGCGACTGCATCCCGCATTATTGATTACTTCAACGGTATAATTTCCCACGGTATTTACATCTAATGCTGGGGAATTTGTCCCAACAATTATTCCATCTTTCGTCCAAATATAATCGTAATTACTTGTTGGCGAACCATCTAAAATACCTGCATCCAGCGTTACAAAAAAGCTCGAAAGATTGGAACAAACTAGTTCATTTGAAAGGCCATCCAAATTCAAGTCAATATTTGGAATAGGGTTGACAACAAAATTTAATGTCGTCGATGCCGTGCAAATTGTGTTTAATGGGTTTTGAACATTTACAGTAATATTTTGTGTATTGGTTACAAATGGATTGGGTAATGGACTTGGCAAAAGCATATTGTTTTGATCGTAATATTTGACAATCATTCCAGTTTGTCCGCCAAGAATGGTGGTTTCAAATGATGAGGTATCAAAAGCAAATTGACCATCTTGATTGATTGGATTCGCTTCGTCGTCACAAGTTGTTGTAAGGGCTGAAGGAACAGCATTAGCAATTGGCGAAGCATCTACAATAAATGTTATGGTGTTTTCATCAAAGCATTGTTGAGTTGTATTATTGGTTACAACCGCTTTAATGGTTTGCGAAGTTGATGTGAAATTTGCTGGAAATGGACTTGTAATCGAAACTCCGTTGGCATCTTTCAGAGGATTATTGGCTTGATCGAAATAAGTAACCGTTACATTGGTTTGTCCTTGTAATAAATCAGATTCCAACGATGAAGTATTGAATGTAAATATTCTATCGTTGTTATCGTCGCATTGTCGAGGAATAACAACTGTATTTGCAACAGGTAAAGCTTCAATTCTTAAAGTTAAGTACGGGCCTAAACCATAACAAGCATTATCCAAATCACTGTCAATCCGTATCCAAATATCTTGCAAATTTGGATAACCAATGTTTCTGTAATTGGATAAGTTTACTATGCTATTGATCTCTTGTAAAGCCTCTTTTTCGTTTCTATAATACGCAATAGTGTACACATCATTGGGAGGTAATTTTGATTCTATTGCAGCTTTAGAAGGGGTCAAGTCAAAAGAGGCCACTCCGTCTCTTTTGTTGTTGTCACTCGAGTCGTTCCCATTGAGGTCAAAATTATCATCACATTCTACTAATATTGGAAATTTATAGTTTGGATCAATGTTGGTGGCTGAGACTTTTAGTATTATTTCGGCAACGCTATGACAACCAGTAGTATTATTGGCTGCTCTCGCCCAAATTACAGTTGTGGAAGCAGTTGTGTTTTCAAAGGACAAATCATTTACAATTAAATCCGAAGCTAATGGTGTATTTGCGCCCTCCTGAGTGGTGTAATAGGTAAAAGTTTCCTCGGTGTAATTTTCCGAAATTACACTATTATTTACCCTTAGATTAAACAAAGTTTTCCCATCTGGAATTGCATCGGTGTCGCATTGAGAAATTGTAATATTGACCACAACAGGAAGTGCATTTACAGTGACTATTAGTTCCGTTCTAGGACCTTCACATCCAGTAGTGTTATTAGTTTGGCTTACGAAATAAGACGTTGAACCCTGGTTTGTAGTTGATGGAGTAGGATTTGTTGTACTAGATGTTCCGCCAGTTGCTGCGGTATACCAATTTAATATACAATTTGTAGCTGCCGTTGCTGATAATGGGGGTGCCGTCTCATTTTTACAGTAACTAATATTAGTAACTTCTGGAGCAGAGGGACGCGCGTTAATGGTTACCTTTATTTCGGAACGAGGTCCTTCGCAATTTGTAATGTTACTAGTTTGACTTACAAAATAAGAGTAAATGCCTACAGTTGTTGTTGCTGGAATAGGGCTTGATGAACTTGGGGTTCCACCCGTTGCAGAGACATACCAATTTAAAGTGCAATTTGTAGATGCTGTTGCGTTTAAAGCCGCTATTCCAGTTTCGTTTTGGCAATAACGAATGTCACTGATTACTGGAGCCAAAGGCCGAGCGTTAATGATAACTTTTATTTCGGAACGAGCTCCTTCACAACCTGTAGCAGTATTCGTTTGGCTCACATAATAGGATGTTGTGCCAATTGTTGTTGATGACGGAATAGGTCTTGTTGCATTTGAAGTTCCGCCCGTTGCCACGGTGTACCAATTTAAGATGCTATTTGGAGAAACAGCTGCAGACAAAGCAACAGGAGTATCGTTTTGACAATAGAAAACAGGTGAGATAACAGCTGGTGCGTCAGGTAAATTTATGATGGTGGCAATTATGGCAATTCTGGAAGTGGAGCATCCTGCATCTATATAATAAGTTGTGGTATTTGTTAGGACTGGACTATAAGTTTCACCAGTTGTTAACGGCGTACCACCTGAGGAACTAGCATACCAATTGATTGTTCCATCTGTGGCTGTAGCGTTCAGTGTAACTGGCCCGGAACCGCATCTTGAATTGGGTGTTGTAGATGTTATTTTAGGAATTGTAATTGTGGTACTAGCTGAGATTTCAAGAACTAGATCTCCAGGCATGCCACCATATTCTACAATATATCCTTTGGGTTGGTAATCGCCGCTTGTTGCTCCTGTATTTGATAAATCATTCCATGATCCAGGATTTCCAACTGAGGGAGCTGTTATGTGTGCGTAATCTTCATTTCCTGCCTGATTGGGTTCATTAGTATTCCAAAAGTCAAAATTAAAGGGTGGAGTTGTTGAACCATTTGCTAGTCCATTCCAGAAAGTAGTTCCCGTTTCTGGTCCGGTTACCCATTTCCAAACGCCCTCAGTTTCGGCATCACTACCGCCAATCCATCCCGCTCCAGGGGCTTGTTTTCCTGCTAGTTGTGCTTCATCGGCTGCTGTGAGTGTAGCTAAATATCCTTTAAGACCATAATAGTCTTTCTGTTCAGCTAGTGCTTTTGCTGCAGTCCAGCTAATACCTATGTTAGCGAAATATTCATAATAATGGCCATTTCTAGGTAAATAATTTGCCTGTCCTATTGTTATTGAGAATTTCCTAATCCCTGACGGAGCAGGAGAGGAAGTGCTAAAAACAACATCTTTTATTGCACTAATAAAGTCTTCGTACACTACTTCTGTGCCAATAATTGGACTTGATAATTTTAGTTTTCCTTCAGCAGGATTCCAGTCAAAGGTGATTTTTGGGTGAAGTGCAGGATTGCTTAATTGTATTATATCCTGTCCATTAACATATCCCGAAGAGATCTGAATATATATAGTATCTGCTCCAGTGTCGAGGACGTCAGAGCCGATGATATTTACATCGGTTACAATCTTTAGGGGAGTTCCCGGGCAAAAGATTTGATTGCCAGAGGCCGTAATCTTTGGAGGGTTTTCAATAAATGTTGATTTTATTTCTTTTTCACTTGCATTACATTTATTGTTTTTTGTGTAAGTGGGAATGGCAGAGTAATTTGCTATTGGAGCAAACACTAAAAACAGCAAAGTTATTTTGAAAAAAGCACTAAATCTCATTTTATAAAAGTAGACGTTTTATGCTAAAAAAAGCAACTTTATTTCGGCCAATTCATTTTTTGAAACAAATCCCAAACTACAATTCCTGCACTAACGGATATATTCAAAGAATGTTTGGTGCCTAATTGCGGGATTTCGATAGAACCATCGCACAAGGCAACTGCTTCTTGAGAAACGCCATAGACTTCGTTTCCAAAAACTAAAGCATATTTTTCTCCCTTTTTAACTTCAAAATTTTGTAGAAAAATAGCGCTTTCCACTTGTTCTATGGCAAGTGTGATTATGTTTTCTTTTTTTAAATTTTCAATTACTTCTAATACATTTTTGTGATGTTCCCAAACAACTGTTTCAGTGGCGCCAAGGGCTGTTTTGTGAATTTCTTTATTAGGAGGAGTAGCGGTAATGCCGCACAAATAAATTTTTTCAATTAAAAAAGCATCAGCAGTTCTAAAAACAGAACCTATATTATGCAAGCTGCGAATATCATCTAAAACCAAAATAAGGGGTGTTTTTTCCGATTGTTTAAAATCTTCAATGGATTTTCGCTCCAATTCGCTGTTTTCAAGCTTTCTCATATTTTTTTTGGGATTTTTATGCATAAAAAAGCTCCCGACAAGGAGGGAGCTTTTTTTTATTGTTTTCTAAAATTTAGCTTTTTGCAGCATCAGCAGCTGAAACATTTCCTTTTATTGTAAGTGTTTTACTTGGTACAACAGCATTTGTGGTCAAAGTTACCGTTTTTGTAAATGCTTGTCCTGCTCTTGAAGTATCATATTTTACTCCAATAACACCTTTTGCACCTGGAGCAATTGGCTCTTTTGGATATGTTGGTACAGTACAACCACATGAACCTTGAGCATTAGTTATGATTAATGGTTTGTTACCGTTATTAGTAAAAACAAATTCACGACGACCATCAGAATTGTAAGCTACAGTACCGTAGTCAATGGTTTCAGTTACGAATACCATTCCTGCTCCATTTACTTTTGCAGTTGCAACTTTAGTATTTGTTGCTTTTAATTTTTTTGATGTTTCTTGTGCGTTAGAAGTAGTAACTCCTAAAGTAACTAGCAAGGCTAGAGCAATTATTTTTTTCATCTTTGTTTAATTTATAAATATTCACAAATCTATGTAAAAATTAGAATTTACGCCTTAATATTCTCTTAAAAAAATAGTTTAATTTTTGGAGGAGATCGCATTTTTGTTTTAAAATCTATAAATTCGCTTAAATTTTATTTAATTTCAAACACAAAACCATTGGCATCTAAAGATAAAGTAGTTAAGGAAACACCGTTAATGAAACAATACAACGAGATAAAAAGGAAATATCCTGATGCTTGTCTTTTGTTTCGTGTGGGGGATTTTTACGAGACATTTGGTGAAGACGCCGTCCGTGCTTCTAAAATTTTAGGAATCGTCTTGACTAAGCGTGGAGCGGGTTCTGAGACGGAAACGGCTTTGGCAGGTTTTCCGCATCATTCCTTAAATACCTATTTGCCAAAATTAGTTAAGGCTGGACTTCGCGTAGCTATTTGTGATCAGCTTGAAGATCCTAAAATGACTAAAACTATTGTGAAACGTGGTGTTACTGAACTTGTAACTCCAGGAGTTTCAATGAATGATGAGGTTTTACAATCTAAAACGAATAACTTTTTAGCATCTATTTATTTTGCAAATAAATCTATAGGAATTTCCTTTCTTGATGTTTCCACAGGAGAGTTTTTGACAGCTCAAGGAAACGCGGAATACATTGATAAGCTGTTGCAGAATTTTAACCCAAGTGAGGTTTTGATTCCAAAAAACAATAAAAATGATTTCCGAGAAATTTTCGGTGACGATTACCATAGTTTTTATCTCGAAGACTGGATTTATAAGGAAGATTACGCATTCGAAACCTTAACGAAGCATTTTCAAACCGTTTCTTTAAAAGGATTTGGAATCGAAGAACTCAAAGAAGGAATTATTGCTTCGGGCGCTATTTTGTATTATTTGTCCGAAACGCAACACAATAGAGTGCAGCACATCACAGCGATTCAGCGCATTGCCGAAGATGCTTATGTCTGGATGGATCGGTTTACGATTCGAAATTTAGAATTGTATCACAGTTATAATCCAAATGCGGTCACGCTGCTTGATGTTATTGATAAAACGCTTTCGCCAATGGGGGGGCGTTTGCTAAAACGTTGGTTGGCATTGCCGTTAAAAGACAGTCATAAAATTCAAGGTCGACACCAAGTGGTTTCTTATTTAAAAGAAAATCAAAGCGTTCTGAAAAACATCCAAAATCAAATCAAGCAGATTTCCGATTTAGAGCGGTTGATTTCAAAAATTGCTGCTGGAAAAGTATCACCTCGCGAAGTGGTGTATTTGAAAGAATCCTTAGATGCAATTATTCCAATAAAAACATTGGCTCTGGAAAGTCCGCAAGAAGCTGTAAAAGTAATCGGTGATAGTTTGCACAGTTGCGAATTGCTGCGTGAAAAAATTAAAACGGTTTTAAATCAAGATGCTCCTGTGGCTATTGCCAAAGGGAATGCGATTGCAAAAGGAATCAATGCGGAATTAGATGAGTTACGGGCAATATCAACTTCTGGAAAAGAATTTTTAGAAGGAATTGAAAAACGAGAATCACTAGCAACTGGAATTTCGTCGTTGAAAATCTCTTTTAATAACGTTTTTGGATATTACATCGAAGTGAGGAATATGCACAAGGACAAAGTTCCCACGGAATGGATTCGGAAACAAACCTTGGTCAATGCAGAACGATACATTACCGAAGAATTAAAAGAATATGAAACGAAAATCCTCGGTGCCGAAGAAAAAATTCATAAAATAGAAGTAGAATTGTTTGAACAGTTGGTCAGTTGGATTGCAACTTACATAAAGCCTGTTCAGATGAATGCTAATTTAATAGCACAGTTGGATTGTCTTTGTTCGTTCACGCAATTGGCTATTGAAAACAAATATGTTTGCCCGGAACTCGATCAAACATTCGAACTGGAAATTAAAAATGGAAGGCATCCCGTTATCGAAAAACAATTGCCGCTGGGGATGCCTTATATTGCTAATGATGTTTTTTTAGATCGAGAAACACAGCAACTCATTATGATTACTGGTCCTAATATGTCCGGAAAGTCGGCTATTTTGCGTCAAACCGCTTTGATTGTGCTCTTGTCTCAAATGGGAAGTTTTGTTCCTGCAGAAAGCGTGAGAATGGGAATTGTAGATAAAATTTTCACAAGAGTGGGAGCCAGCGATAATATTTCGATGGGTGAATCTACTTTTATGGTCGAAATGAATGAAACAGCTTCCATCTTGAATAATATTTCGGATCGTAGTTTAGTGCTTTTAGATGAAATTGGAAGAGGAACGAGTACGTATGACGGGATTTCTATCGCTTGGGCAATTGCAGAGTTTTTGCACGAACATCCTTCTAAGCCTAAAACTTTGTTTGCAACGCATTATCATGAATTGAATGAAATGAGTGAATCATTGCCTAGAATTCAGAATTATAATGTGGCTGTAAAGGAATTGAAAGATACGGTACTTTTTATTCGAAAATTGGTCAAAGGAGGAAGTGCTCATAGTTTTGGAATACACGTAGCAAAAATGGCCGGAATGCCTCAGATTGTAATTTTGAAAGCACAAAAGCTATTGAAAAAATTGGAAAAGAATCATTCTAGTGATGCGTTAAACGGGATTAAAGCAGCGCAAGACGACATGCAAATGAGCTTTTTTAATCTGGATGATCCTTTATTGGAAGAGATCAAAGAAGAGATCTTAAATTTGGATATCAATACCATTACTCCGATGGAAGCACTGATGAAACTCAATGAAATTAAAAGAATGTTGACGCGAAAATAAATTTTTCGTTTTAAAGTTTACGTTATCAGAAGGTTAACTTTTATCTGTAAATTTTTTGCAAAAAAGGCTTGTGTAATTCAATAAATGTCCTAAATTTGCATCCGCAATACAGAACAAGTATCGCGGTTCTTTCTAAGAATTGAAAATGCGAAAATAGCTCAGTTGGTAGAGCGCGACCTTGCCAAGGTCGAGGTCGCGGGTTCGAGCCCCGTTTTTCGCTCCACACCACATAATGCTCGGATGGTGAAATTGGTAGACACGCTGGACTTAAAATCCAGTGAACAGCAATGTTCGTGCGGGTTCAAGTCCCGCTCTGAGTACAAAGCTCCTTCGAAAGAAGGAGCTTTTTTTATGGCTTTTATTCAGCCAAGAAAAGAAATCTTATTAAAAATGCTATTGGGAGTACTGTTGCTTAATTTTTACTAACACGAAATTTTATGGGGGCTTTTGTTATCAGTAAACGATACAACGATGAATATAAATTCGTATTTACTTCTAGAAAGGGAAAAGTTGTTTTTACAAGTTTGAGTTATGAACTCAAGTTTGAGTGTGAAGAAGATATCGAAAGATTTAAAACGAATATGCAATCAGCTAATTTTTTGAAATTTAAATCTTCTAGTGGGAAGTTTTATTTCAAATTGATGCTTGGAGATACTCATTTTGCAACAAGCAGAAAGTATACTACTTCTTTACGTTTACAAAAGGGAATTGACGAAATCATAAAATATGGTTCTATATCTGAAATATTAGATTTCTCAGTAAATGATTTTATTTTTATTGATTGAGGTTTTTAATTGAATTGATAAAAAAAAGAGAGTCTTGGTATATAGCCAAGACTCTCTTTTTTTTGTTCTGTAAAGCTGTTTCTTGTTGAGGAAACTTTTACAAATTAAAAAAGCCATCTCGCAGAGCGGATGGCTTTAAAATTTTTAGAATTTGAGTTCTAATTATTTTTTTACTTCTGTAGCAGCATCAGTAGCAACTTCAGCAGCATCAGTAGCAGCAGCAGCAGCAGAATCAACAACTTGTGCAGCAGAATCAACTACCATAGCAGCAGAATCAACTACCATAGCAGCAGAATCAACAGCAGTTGCAGAATCTTCAGCAGGAGCGTCAGCTTTTTTACATGATACAACAGTCAATACAGCAACAGCAGCTAAACTTAAAAATACTTTTTTCATCTTAATTTAATATAAAAGGTTAATTATTAATTCGTGGCAAAGATATAAATTTTTTAATATGTAAAATATTTTTTTATTTTTTTTTTAAAAAATAATATTTTTTGTCAACATACAAACAGACACCAATTATTATGCCAGTGAGTATAAATGGGTCATTACTGTTTGATAGCGTTTGCGAGGCCTTATTTTGCGGCTATTTTTTTTGTAAGTTTTTCTTTTTCAAGGGTTTAATTTTCTTTGGGTGGACTAGTTTTAATTCGCTGATTAAGTTTTTTGCACCTGCATATTTGTCCATAATGAACAGTACGTAACGGATATCGACCATGATATTTCTGCAAATACTTGGATCGTAATAAATATCACTCATTGTTCCTTCCCAAACTCTGTCAAAATTGAGTCCTATTAAGTATCCATTAGCGTCAATTGCCGGACTTCCTGAATTGCCTCCTGTGGTGTGATTTGTACCAATAAAACATACAGGCATTTTTCCATTTTCGCCATAAGGACCGTAATCCTTTGTTTTGTATAAATCAATCAATTTAGTAGGAACATCAAATTCATAGTCTCCTGGAATATATTTTTCCATTACGCCGTCTAAATACGTTACTGGAGTATACACTGTAGCATCTTTAGGCTCGTATCCTTTTACTTTTCCGTAGGTTACACGTAAGGTGCTGTTAGCATCAGGAAAAATACGGCTTTCCTTATTCAATTCTAATTGCGCTTTCATGTACGTGCGTTGCAATGCCGTAATCGTTAAGTTCAGTTCGTCGTATTTTGGCGCAACTTCTTTAGAATATTTGTCGGCTAATTCTTTTACAAGCAAGAAACCCGGATCATTATTTAAATTTGCTAAAACAGTACGGGCATCGCCGGATAGCAATTGTTTCAAACCGGCGTAATTTTTCAGTTGAGATTTGGTATAAACTTCCGAAGCTAGATTTTTAGCGTTGACATTCACCAACCCTTTTGGTAAAAATTGTTTTGGGGATTTGGTAGCATACAATTCAATTAATTGTTCAAAAACTTTTTCATCAACAGTTGCATTGAAATTTTTGTAAAAATCAGCCAGTCCAGTAATCAAATTGTTTTTTCTGTCATTGAAAGCTTGCTCTCCTCTAGCATTGTATACTTGCTCCAATTGATATAATCTATATCCAGTACTCAACAATTCAGTATTGCGCAGTACTACTTCTGTAAAATAGTCTCTTGCTACAGCATAAGGCGCAATTTCCGTATAGTTTTTTTCGAAATCAGCTAAGAGCGTTCCGTATTCTTTTTCTTTGCCTGCTTTTGCTATTTTTTGCTGAAAGGCTTTTTCAGACTCTTTTTTTACAGCAACTGCATTTGATTTTTGTAAGCCTTGCGTTTCGCCGATCCATTTTTTCCAATAATTGGCAATACTTGCATATTTTGAAGCGTATTGAATTTTGATAGCGTTGTCTTTTCGCATAAAACCATCGGCAACTTTTAAGGCTTTATCTCTGATTTCGATTTTGGCAGGATTCAGTTCGTTTACAATTTGCTCAATGGCAACCGAAGGTAAATATTCGTTTGTTTTTCCTGGGTAACCAAATACCAAAGTAAAATCATCTTCGGCTACGCCATCCAATGAAATAGGTAAGAAGTGTTTTGGAGTGTAAGGAACATTCTCTTTTGAGTAGGCAGCTGGGTGATTGTTTTTGTCAGCATAAATTCTAAACAATGAAAAATCTCCGGTATGACGTGGCCAAACCCAGTTGTCTGTATCGGAACCAAATTTCCCTATTGATGTAGGTGGAGCACCAACTAGACGAACATCCGTAAAGGTTTCTGTTACAAAAAGCATGTATTGATTGCCTTCGAAAAAGGTACGGATTTTATTTTCCTGCCAATTTTCCTTTGGCAACGAATTACTTAATGCCGAAATGTTTTCCTGAATTTTCTTTTGTTTTGCGGCTTCACTGGTAAGTGCAGCAGTTCCTTCTAGAACGGAAACGGTTACATCTTCTATTTTGACAATGAAAGTTACTGTCAAACCTTCGTTAGGCAATTCGTCTTCCATTTTGTAGGCCCAAAATCCATCTGTCAAGTAATCTTTTTCGACAGTAGAGTGGGATTGGATTTGTGAATATCCGCAGTGGTGATTGGTTAAAATCAATCCTTTTGGAGAAATAACTTCTGATGTACAACCTCCGTTAAAATGTGGAACCGCATCTTTCATGCTTGACTGATTCACGTCATAAATGTCTTGTACAGACATTTTCATGCCCAGATTTTTCATTTCGGTCTCGTTCATTCCTTTCAGTAGCGAAGGAATCCACATACCACCTTGTTGGGCTTGTGTCTGCAAGACGAATAATAATAGGAATAGTTTTAAAAATTTCATGTTTATGTATTTAGTTTGCAATTTTATCTGGTTTTGTATGCCATTAATTTTCGATTATGTAATTCAAAACCGCTGGCAATATACAATTTTTGTGCGTTTTGATTGTGATTTTCTATCTCTAGATATATTAATTGTAGTGCTAATTTTTTACTTTCCTCTACTATAAATTGTATGGCTTGACTTCCAATTCCTTTGCCTCGAGCATTTTCGTTCAAATACAATTCATCTAAAAAAGCAATTTTGCCTTGGTATTCGAAACTGAATATAAAAGTCAAAATAATATATCCTACAATTTCATTGTCAGAAAAAATGAGCCAAGCTTTTCCCAGATTTTCATTGGAAATAAATTCTTGAAATAAAGCTTTAGATACGTCAATGTCCATTGGATAATTATCAATCGCATAGAATTCCTGCATCATGGAGACGACGGTTTCTATATCAGAAAGTGTTAGGGTTTTAAATGTAATCATTCAAAATATTTTTTAAAATGATGGCAGTGGCGCCTTCATTCATTTTTACAAAAGTGCTAGATATGTGACCTTTCTCCCTTCGGATGTCGTCATTGCGTATTAGGTTTTCAAGCGCTTCATTTAATTCTTTTTGATTGGTAACCGAAACACAGGCTTCCATATTGACCAGCGCGATTGCTTCTGCAAAATGCGAATAGTTGGGTCCAATAACGATTGGAACGCCAAAAGTGGCCGGTTCCAATACATTGTGAACTCCCGGATTCCCAAAACCGCCGCCCACATATGCAATATCCGCATAACTGTAGATTTTGGTCAAAATGCCGATCGTATCAATGATAAAAACATCGAAATCAGCCAACTTCTTTCCTTCTTTTTCAGAGAACAAAACAGTTTTTTTAGTGATGCTGTTTTTTAATTGTTGAATTTGTTGTTCTTTAATATTATGTGGCGCAAGTATAAATTTGACATTGAAAGTATTTGAATTAATAAAATTCACTAATAAATCTTCATCTTTTGGCCACGAACTTCCTACGACAATTGTTATTGTATTGTCTTTAAAATCAGAAATAAAATCCAGTGAATTGTCTTTTTCTAAAATTGTGGCTACTCGGTCAAATCGGGTATCTCCGGAAACGGCAACATTGGTTTTTCCTAACTGCTGCAGTAGTTTTTTGGAAGTTTCATTTTGCACAAAAAAGTAGGTAAATGTATTTAATGCCTCTCTGTAAAAGCCACCGTACCATTTGAAAAACAGTTGATTTTTTCTAAGAATTCCAGAAATTAAATAGGTTTTAGTATTTGATTTTTTGAGCTCGGCTAAATAATTGGGCCAATATTCGTATTTAATAAAAAACACCAAATCCGGATGAACAAGTTTCAGAAATTGTTGTGCATTTTTCTGGGTGTCCAAGGGCAAATACACGGTAACATCAGCAACAGTATTGTTTTTACGAACTTCATAACCCGAGGGAGAGAAAAAAGTAACTACTATTTTATGTGAAGGAAATTGCTCTTTAATTTTTTCAATCACAGGTAAACCTTGCTCGTATTCTCCCAAAGAAGCGGCATGAAACCAGATTGTTTTGTCATTAGGTTTTATTTTTTGTTCCAAAACCGGAAAAACTACTTTCCGTCCATCCACAAAAAGTTTCATTTTTTGACTGAAAAGCGCCATGATTTTTAGTAAAAAACCAACAAAATGAACGATTAAGTTATATAATGAAAGCATCATTTAAATTTTTGGGCTAAAATACGTTTTCTTTATTTTAATTTCTTCCGCAGCAATATTTAAATTTTGGGTGTTAGGAACTCCCTTTTTATTTCATTGTAATATTATCTTTTTTTACTGTGAGTTGCATTGGTTTCAACTCATAAATAACTATTTTTGTTCTTCGTTTTATGAAAGTATCTGCGGTTTTTAGAAACGGGAATCTTTCGAACATTAAACATAAATTACAATGAAAAAAATCCAAATGGTTGACTTAAAAAGTCAATATGAAAAAATAAAAGACGTCGTTAACATTTCTATTCAGGAAGTTTTAGACACTAATACTTATATTAATGGACCTCAGGTTCATGAATTTCAAAAATCATTAGAAGAATATCTTGACGTAAAACACGTAATTCCTTGTGCAAATGGAACCGATGCGTTGCAAATTGCTATGATGGGATTGGATTTAAAGCGAGGTGATGAGGTTATTACTGCCGATTTTACTTTTGCTGCGACAGTGGAAGTTATTGCTTTATTGCAACTGACACCCGTTTTAGTGGATGTGGATTTGTACAATATGAATATTTCCATTGAAGGTATTAAAAAAGCGATTACATCAAAAACAAAAGCGATTGTTCCGGTACATTTGTTTGGTCGTGCCGCCAATATGGAAGCAATTATGGCTATCGCCAAAGAATTTAACTTATACGTTATCGAAGATAATGCGCAAGCGATTGGTGCCAACTGTAAATTTTCGGATGGGACTAAAAAGAAAGCGGGAACGATTGGACATGTAGGAGCGACTTCATTTTTTCCTTCCAAAAATCTAGGATGCTACGGCGATGGTGGAGCGATTTTCACGAATGATGATGCTTTGGCACACAAACTTCGCGGCATTGTAAATCACGGAATGTATGAGCGATACCACCATGATGTTGTAGGTGTTAATTCTCGTTTAGACAGTATTCAAGCTGCAGTTTTGAACGCTAAATTGCCTTTGTTAGATGAATATGGAAGAGCCAGACAAGATGCAGCTAGGAAATATTCTGCTGCTTTTGAAGGACATAAAAATATTGTTGCGCCAAGTATTTGTGATATTTGTGACTGCCACGTTTTTCATCAATATACGTTGCGAATCATAGATGCCGACAGGAACGGCTTAATGCAACACTTGTTAGACAAAGGAATCCCTTGCGCTATTTATTACCCAATTCCGTTGCATTCGCAAAAAGCATACGCCGATTCCCGTTATAAAGAAGAAGATTTTCCGGTAACCAATCAATTAGTGACGGAAGTACTTTCATTGCCAATGCACACTGAATTAGATGACGAGCAAATTAAGTTTATTACGGATTCCGTTTTAGAATATTTAGGATAATTTTAGTAGAGACGCGATGTATCGCATCTTTTTTATAAATGAAAGAACGCAATACATCGCGTTTGTATAAAAATAGAAATCATGAAAATACTAGTTACAGGAGGTTTGGGTTTTATAGGATCTCATACCGTAGTTGAATTGCAAAACGAAGGGTATGAAGTGATAGTTGTAGACGATTTATCAAATACTTCCTTGAGTGTTTTAGATGGAATTCAGAATATTACGGGAAAAGTTCCGGCTTTCGAAAAATTAGATTTGCGTGAAAAAGAAAAAGTGCAGGATTTTTTCAAAAGACATCATGATATTTCAGGTGTCATTCATTTTGCAGCTTCGAAAGCAGTGGGAGAAAGTGTTGAAAATCCGTTGTTGTACTATGAAAATAATATCAATGCCTTGGTTTATGTTTTGCAGGAATTGCAGCAAAAACCGGAAGCAAATTTCATTTTCAGCTCGTCATGTACGGTTTATGGTCAGGCCGAAACCATGCCGATTACTGAAAATGCTTCTATTCAAACGGCAATGTCTCCGTATGGAAACACAAAACAAATAGGAGAGGAGATTATCACTGATACTGCCAAGGTAACTAATATCAATGCTATTTTATTACGTTATTTTAATCCTATCGGTTCACATCCATCCGCTGAAATAGGGGAATTGCCTATTGGAGTTCCTCAGAATTTAGTGCCGTTTATAACACAAACCGGTTATGGATTGCGTAAAGAATTAGCTGTTTATGGAGATGATTACCCTACTCCAGATGGTACAGCAATACGCGATTATATTCACGTAGTCGATTTGGCGAAAGCCCATGTAATCGCTTTACAACGCTTACTGAACAAAAAAAATACCACTAAAGTAGAAACCTTTAATCTAGGAACCGGAACCGGAAGCTCCGTTTTAGAAGTGATCCATACTTTTGAAAAAGTGAGTGGTAAAAAATTGCCTTATAAAATTGTAGGACGCAGAGAAGGTGATATAACTTCGGCTTACGCCAATACCGATAAAGCGAACGATGTTTTAGGATGGAAAGCGCAATCTACGCTTGAAGAAGCGATGGCGAGTGCTTGGAAATGGGAACAGAAAATTCGTTCGTAGCGATAAACTACATAGTCTCTCTAGAAAACATATTTAAAATCCTGAATTATCACAACGATAATTTGGGATTTTTTCGTTTAAGTTATTTGTTGTAAATTCGTTACACAAAGAAATGAATTATGGATGCTGAAAAAAAGAAATCTGAAAATACGAAAGCCGAAGAGCCTTCAATAGATTACGAAACTTCAAAAATTAAGTTCAAAGGGATTGATAGAGCTACTTTTGATTTTGACGAAGAAGTGAAAAAAGGGTACACTCCCGAGGAAGCAAAAGCGGAATCTATTAGAAGAATTAGAGGATGGTGGGGAAAATAAAAGTTGTTTTCACGCCGCACGTGATTGATTTTTTGGATGACCTAGTTCGTCTTTTGTATAAAAAAGAATATTTTGGGTTTATAGAAACGGCAGAAGAATATGTTTCTAAAATTTATGATTCTGTTCCTGAAAACTTACGATTAAGTACTCACAAACCAACGACACAAAAGCTCCGCTATTTAGGATCACATTACATTTTCTACAAAGCGAATAATCGAACCACTTGGTACATATTCTTTGAAAGACAGGAGTTCGTATTCTTGATTACTGGAATTTTAAATAATCATTGCGATGAGGCTAAAGAATTCTGATTTTTAAATTAAAAATCCTCATAAAAATGTATTTATGAGGATTGTATTTGTTCTCCCTTCGGAAGTTAAGGGATTAAGCATTCGCAGTAACCGCTTCTTTATCAATTTTTCCAATTAGTCCAGCTAATACTTTTCCTGGACCTACTTCCGTAAATAAAGTAGCACCGTCAGCAATCATTTGTTGTACAGATTGTGTCCATTTTACTGGAGCAGTCAATTGAATAATTAAGTTCTTTTTGATTTCGTTTGGATCTGAGACTGCACTTGCTGTTACGTTTTGGTATACCGGACAAATAGGAGTAGAGAACGTAGTCGCTTCAATGGCTGCCGCTAGCTCTTCTCTTGCTGGCTCCATCATTGGAGAGTGAAAAGCACCGCCAACAGGTAACAACAACGCCCGTTTTGCGCCAGCAGCTTTCATTGCTTCACATGCTTTTTCTACTGCTGATGTTTCTCCTGAAATTACTAATTGTCCCGGGCAGTTATAATTTGCAGCTACTACAATTCCGTCAATCGAAGCGCAAACTTCCTCCACAATAGTGTCAGCCAATCCTAAAACGGCAGCCATTGTAGATGGCTTAATTTCGCAGGCTTTTTGCATGGCTAAAGCTCTTTGTGAAACTAATTTTAAACCGTCTTCAAAAGACAAAGCACCATTAGCTACTAAAGCGGAGAATTCACCTAAAGAATGTCCCGCTACCATTTCTGGTTTGAATTCCTCACCTAATGTTTTTGCTAAAATCACTGAATGCAAGAAAACGGCTGGCTGCGTCACTTTGGTTTCTTTCAATTCCTCGGCTGTTCCTTCAAACATGATGTCTGTGATGCGGAAACCTAAAATTTCATTTGCTCTTTCGAACAATTCTTTTGCAAGTGGAGAGTTTTCATATAAATCTTTACCCATTCCTGTAAATTGCGCGCCTTGACCTGGAAATACGTATGCTTTCATGTGTTTACTTTAAAGATTGAAAAAATTTGTAGATTGAAAAGTTAGTTTCAATCGGGATGCAAAAATACTATTTTTTGTGGTATTGCAAATCAGGTTACTCTATTCTTTAAAATTGACGCTTTCTTAAGTGTAACATTTAGCAGTATTAAAGACTAATTAGAAACTATAAAGATTGAATATTATGAAAAAGATTTTCTCCATTGCGTTCTTACTCCTTTTTGGATTTTTACTTTTTTACATCAACCTGCCTGTACTTCATTATGGTTTTACTGGTTTTGCTGTTATTTTTTTACTGTTGGTGATTCTTGGAATTTTGTTTTCAATAGGGCTTTCCGTTTCACAGCAAACCAAACAAGTTAAGATCGTTTCCAAGCCAAATAAGTTTTTGTCTATTCTGGCAGGAATGCTTTTAGTGTATTGTATTGTACTTCCTTTTGTAACTAGTTTAAAAATGTTTAGAAGTAGTTCCTATCAAGAACTAATAGGCGAGGTTAAAAACGGCCAAAAAATCACCAATCATATTGCTCCAATTTCTATTGATAAAATCCGTGTGGTTGATGAGGAATTAGCCCATCTTTTGGGAGAAAAAGTTTTAGGTTCGCAACCTGCTCTAGGAAGTCAAGTAGAATTAGGTGATTTTTGTATTCAAAAAGTAAACAACAATTTGTATTGGGTTGCGCCATTATTGCATTCGGGTTTTTTTAAATGGTTTAACAACCAAGAAGGAACAGCCGGCTATGTTATGGTTTCTGCAACCAATGAACGGGATGTGAAATTAGTTCAACAAGTGGGTGAGGTAGCAATCAAAATTAAATACCAACCAGGAGCTTATTTTCAAAGTGATATTCACAGACACGTTTATTTTAACGGCAATGCTACTGTTGGTTTGGCTGATTTTAGTTTTGAAATTGATGATGCAGGAAAACCATTTTGGATTGTTACCAAATATGCGAAAAAAATTGGTTTTGCTGGAAAAGAAGCTATTGGAACTATTGTCGTTGATGCACAATCTGGTACTATGAATGAGTATGCTATTGTTGCAACTCCAAAATGGGTGGATCGAATCCAGCCCTTGGAATTTATTGAAGATCAATTGAACGATTGGGGTGAATATGTGCACGGGTATTGGAATTTTTCTAACGCGGACAAACTTCAAATTACAGAAGGTTTGACATTGGTTTACGGAAAGAACGATAAATCGTATTGGTATACTGGATTGACTTCGGTGGGAAAAGATGAGTCGGCAGTGGGTTTTGTACTAGTAGATACCAGAACTAAAGAAACTACCTTTTACAAACAAGGTGGTGCAACTGAATTTGCTGCTCAAAGTTCCGCGCAAGGGAAAGTTCAAGAAAAAGGATACAAGGCTTCTTTGCCTATTCCTTATAATATCAATAACATTCCCACGTATGTGATGACACTGAAAGATGATGGTGGATTGGTTAAAATGTTTGCGATGGTCGCCATTTCAGATTATACGATTGTAGGCGTGGGCAATACAATGCGAGAAACGTTGACTTCGTTTAAAAACGTTTATAATATGTCGGATAATAAAATAAATCCGAATAGTGTTTCCAATAAAAAAATACTTAAATCAGTGGTGACCCGAATTCAGAATGATGTCAAAAATGGGAATAGCTTTTATTATTTCAAGGTGAAAGATTATCCGAATATTTTTGTAGGTTCCTCACAAATATCAAATCAATTGCCAGTAACAATAGTAGGTGATAGTATACAAATTTCCTTTGATGTGGATTTAGAAGAAGTAATAGATGTTTCCAGTTTTGAGAACATCAATCTCAAATCAAGTATGAAATCGAAGTAGTTCAAAAGGGCTTAAAGAATTTTCTTTAAGCCCTTTTTTTATTTTTTAGGTAATACTTTAAATGAGGTGACTTTGAATTTATTATCAACGACTTTACCAACAACTTCCGCTTTTCTAATAGCGGTGCAAAAACCATCACTGGCATGTGCATCTCCGTGGGAATCGATAGAACTTCCGTCAACAAAATAGGATTTTCCGTCCATGCGAACCGCTAATTCACAACCGTGTCCTTCCATTCCAAATTGGCATTGTCCACAAGATGCTTCAACAATTTGAGGTTTTGGTTCTTCTTTTTTATCTTTAACCTGAGCACTTGCAAGTGTTGCAGAAAATAAAATAGCTAAGTATAGTAACTTTTTCATAAATGTTTCAATTTTTACTTTAGCTAAGATACTGGTTTTTTTACATCGAATAATTTTTAAACATGTAAATCCATAATAATCGGGAAAGACGAATATTAATAGAAGCCATGGCAAAAATCACCACGGCAATAATTGGTATGATTCGTAAATCAAAATTTTCAGTAAAGAAAAATTGAGCAATAGTAAACGTAGCAATACTTTGCGCCACTGTCAGACCATAATTCACATACATGGCGCCATAAAAATAGCCAGGTTCTTTCTCGAACTTATTGTTGCAATGCGGGCAATATTCATTCATTTTGGGAAACCCAATGTGTAAGAAAATATTTTTTTCTTTGAAAACTTTCCCTTGAAGACAGTGAGGGCAATCATTATTCAGTATGTGTACGATAGAATTTGACATCGTTATAATTTTTATCAAAGGTATTCCTTATTCATGTCATGAATGTTTTCTATATTCGCTTATAATAGCACAATAAAGACATTTTGAGCAAAATGAAAAAATATCCTATTTATAACATTCAGCGATTTAACTGTAATTCAGTGAATAGTGATTTGTACATTAATACCTTCAAGAATCATTTAATTGATCATAGTTTTGTAGAAGAACCGCACCGACATAATTCCTATGTTCTAGTCTTTTTTACCAAAGGTTCGGGAACACATGAAATTGATTTTGATGTGTTTGCGATTCAGCAGGGTAGTATGTTTTTCCTGCAACCCGGACAAATGCATCATTGGCATTTGTCTGATGATGTGGAAGGATTTGTAATTTTCTATTCACAGGAAATGTATAATCTATATTTTGGACAAAAAACCATTGGGGATTATCCGTTTTATTCTTCCGTGGATAATAAGCCGGAAATGATTTTTGATGCAACCGAATCAAAAGCAATTCTCCCTTATTTTAAAAGTCTGATTGCAGAAACGCAATCGGATCAGCTTTTGAATCAAGATAAAATTATGAACTTATTAGACATTATCCATATTGAAATTGCCAGAAAATATAGTGAAACCCATCTGCACGAAGCACATTCCTACAATGTGAAAATTAAAATGTTTGAAACGGTTTTAGAGAATAATTTTAGAATAGAAAAAGCACCTTCTTTCTATGCATCGCAATTGGCCATAACTTTGAAACACTTGAACAGGATTTGCAATGAAATGCTACAAAAAACCACTACCGAAGTAATTACAGACAGAATCATTCTCGAAGCAAAACGCATGTTGATGGATAAAAAGTTTACTGTCAATGAAATTGCAACGCGATTAGGCTTTGATGATTATTCTTATTTTACACGTTTGTTTAAAAAAAACACTGGAATCACTCCTTCGAACTTTCGCATTTTTAAAAATTAATGGGGATCAATGCCGTTTAATTCATAAGGTTGCCGAGTGGAGCGCAGTCGAGATTCAACAGTTAGTCTCGACTGCGCTCGACTTGACAATACTATCACTATTCAATTATGAATGCACGGTAACCAAACTAGCTGCTTTTTTTGCTTTTTCTACCACTTCTTCAATTGGAGTTTCTAAAGTATCATTGACTAAAGCTACGCCCATTCTTCGGTACGGTCTTGAAGTGGGTTTACCAAAGATTCTGAAATCAGTTCTTGGTAAACTTGCTATTTCCGTTATTCCAATATAACTAGGGTTTGTGGAGTTTTCCGAGGCTAAAATTACAGCACTCGCACCGTTTTTTTCTAATGTAATTTCGAAAATAGGTAAACTCATAATCGCTCGTAAATGCAACTCAAATTCATTAAAGTTTTGCGTTCCGGCCAAAGTTACCATTCCGGTGTCGTGTGGACGAGGCGATAATTCCGAGAAATAAACACCATCATCAGCCAAGAAAAATTCGACTCCAAAAAGTCCTGCGCCACCCAAAGCTTCGGTTACTTTTTCAGCCATGTCTTGTGCTTCGTATAAATCCTTGTCAGAAATTCTGGCCGGTTGCCAGCTTTCCTGATAATCGCCACGTTCTTGCCTATGACCAATTGGCGGGCAAAATAAAGTAGGATTATTATTTTGAACCACGGTCAATAAAGTAATCTCCGAATTGAATTTGACAAACGCCTCTACAATTACTTCGACCAGATCACCACGGGAACCTTCTACGGCGTAGTTCCATGCTTTTTCGATATCGGATTCGGTTTTTATGGTAGACTGTCCCTTTCCTGAGGAAGACATTAATGGTTTTACGACGCAAGGCATCCCAACGGTCTCCACTCCTTTTCGCAATTCTTCAGCGGTGGTTGCGTAACGATAGTTGGCTGTTTTTAAACCCAATTCTTTGGAAGCTAAATCCCTAATCGCTTTCCTGTTCATCGTGAAGTTCGCTGCTTTCGCAGAGGGAACGACAGTAATACCTTGTTTTTCATAATCATAAAAACGTTCGGTGCGAATGGCTTCTATTTCTGGTACGATAAAGTTAGGATTATGTTTAGCGACAATTTTGTCCAATGCATTACCATCTAGCATATTGATGACTTCAAAACCGTGTGCAACTTGCATGGCTGGAGCATTTTCGTAGCTGTCAACCGCAATTACGGTTTGCCCGATTCGCTGCGCTGCGATGGTAAATTCTTTTCCTAATTCGCCTGAGCCGAGGAGGAGTATTTTCATGATTTTGTCTATCTTATATTTCTGTAAAAATAAGAAAATGGTTTTTTGTGGCATTAGATTTTAGAATCATTTTTCTCAGATAAGATAATATTTTAAAATACCCAAACATCATAAAATTAATTTTTTGTTTGTTTAAGTAATCGTTTCCTAGCAACGGAAAGATAAAATTTTCACATTCACTTTTTGTAGTCAACTTAAAATCTCCCAAAGTTTAAAGTTTATGATTGGTACAAAACATGAAAACCACTTAGTATATGCACTAAGTGGTTTTTATAAATAATCCTTTCACAGGATTACATCATTTTTTTTGCTTTAATTGCGATCAAAGTACTTTCGATGCTACTTAATTGTTTTGCAACCATTGCAATTTGATAAGTTTGAAGTTCGTCTTTTTCTAAAGCCATTTTGTATTTTTCAATTGCTGCTTCTTCTCCCGTGATACAAGCATTTATAATAGCTTCTGTGTCGCCACTGGTAAAAGATGATTTTATGTCAATCCAAGTACGGTGCAAAGCGCCTAATGGACCTCCACCGGATGTATCTGTAGATTTGCCTAATTTATTAATTTCATCTTGTATCTCTACAATAAAGAGCGCTCGCTGTCTAGCATATTCTAAAAAATCACTTTTTATAGCCGGATTTTCTGCGTGTTCAGCTGCATTTGTATACCCTAATTTTCCATCCTCTAGAATTGAAATTAATCCTTCAAACGTACTAACTATTTCTTTTGTGGTTTCATCTGTGTTTTCCATGATAAATATTTTTTAATTAATGTATATTACAAATCTCTTACTTTAAGTTGTGTAAATTGTTACAGAATTAAATTGATTATTTGTAATATTCTGTACTTAAAATGCTTAGAAAACGTATGGTTAAAAAATGCTGTATACGTTTTCTATAATTATTTTAGCTACAGCCTGACACAACAGATAAAAAGCAATCTAAAAATGATATAGTATGTAACTATTGAACTTAGTTTACTATTTAATTGGTTTTTTATGCCAAAGAATAATAGTGAATGATGTTTTTCATTCATAATTCTTTAAAGTATTTAACAACTCCGTTTTGTAAATGTAAATCTCTTCTAATGTATTTAAGAGTTTTTTTTCCCCATTGTCTTTTCCGTTGCTAAAAAGTTCAATATATTTATTAGATGAATTAAAATGAAGACGACAAATTGGTTTTCGGTTGTTGTCATCTAATAAAATTCCAAAATAAGATTGTGTATCTCTAAACGCGATGCGAGAAGCAGGTAGTATTTCTCGCAGAATTGCTTTAATTATTTGAGAGCCTTCCATTTCTTCTTCAGTAGTAATAAATTTAGGTGTTTCTATATTTTCATCAATTGGTGAAAGCTCTTTGTTACTTTTGGTTGGAATTGTTTCATTAATATTCAATGCGTTTTTCAACCTAAAATTGATGGATTCATTTATTGAATTTGAAAAAGCTTTCTGGGTATATTCTTTGAAAGTTACCATTCTAGATGCTGTTAAAGGTTTTCCATAAAATCTATTTACTAATAATTTTACGATTTCATCTGATGGATCTTTTAGTTCTTTTTCAAATTCATTTCTGATTGCTTTTATATATTTTAAACCTTCCGCTGAATCTAAAATTCCTTCTAAGTTATAACCGTTTTTTGTAAATTTTTCTAATATTTTAAGACTTGTTTCTTTAAGATTTGATAAGTCCAAAGTAAAAAATGGCTTATCATCCATTATATTAGGTTTTTCTAAATCTGCATAAAAATTATACGTATGCCCATTAGTTAAAACACCAAACCTACATTTTGAAGCATGGTAGTATCTATGTAATTGAGAATTGTGAGCATCTACATTTTCTTTCCAGTGTTTACATTCTATAATTAATATCGGTTCACCATCTTTTTTAATCACATAATCTATTTTTTCCCCTTTTTTTGTTCCGATGTCACATATAAATTCTGGAATAACCTCTGTTGGATTAAAAATATCATAACCTAATATTTGAATAAATGGCATTACAAATGCATTCTTAGTTGCTTCCTCTGTATTTATTTGATCTTTTAAAGAGTCAACTCTGCTGTGCAATTGCTCTAATTTTAATTTTATTTCTGCTTCCATGAACTCTGGTTTATTTGGTTATTTAATAGATGTGAAAAATTAAATGTTGTTTATACATTAACTCCTATCAAATATACCAATATATTCTTACTAATTCTTATTTTCTATGAAATTTGAATGCTTGTATAAAGTCAAGATAAAAATCAAAGTTTAATAGGTCTGAACCAAATAAGAAAATGTGGTCTGGCACAATCAGCGTAAGGGATAGCAGTGGAAATCCTTTTTTGTCATGAAGCGAAAGCGGAATGATGAAAAAGATTGCAACGAATAGCCCGACCAATGCTGTAACGGTAGTGAAAGCATGGTTACGCCCAGATTTAGAATCTGCTCAGGAAGATAACACAAACAAAAATAGTTTAAAATTTAAAGTCATTAAACTCTAAACCTTAAACTATTTTTTACAGTTGAAACAGCTGTTTTTATTTTAAGCAGTAACTTCAATAAGGGTCACCGCTTCTTTGATTCGGCGTAAAGCTTCAGTGAGTAATTCTTCGCTTGTGGCGTAAGAAAAACGGATACAGTCTGGGTTTCCAAACGCATCACCTGTTACGGTGGCTACATTGGCTTCGCCCAAAAGGTACATTGAGAAATCGTTGGCATCCTTGATGAAGGTTCCTTTCAATGTTTTTCCGAAGAAAGAGGATACATCTGGGAATACATAAAAAGCGCCTTCGGGAACGTTGATCTTTATTCCAGGAATGTCTTTTAATAATCCAACCACTAAATCTCTGCGGCTATGGAACGCATCAACCATATATTTTAAAACGCTTGGATCAGCATCTACAGCGGTAATGGTAGCGCGTTGCGCGATAGAATTTGCTCCTGAAGTTACTTGACCTTGAATTTTGGTACACGCTTTTGCAATGAATTCTGGTCCGCCAATATAACCGATTCTCCATCCGGTCATGGCGAAAGCTTTGGCAACTCCATTTACGGTGATTGTTCTTTCTAACATTCCCGGGATAGATGCAATACTGCAAAAAGTCCCTGAGAAATTGATGTGTTCGTAGATTTCATCAGCAACTACATAAACGTTTGGATATTTCTCCAACACTTTAGCAAGAGCTGTTAATTCTTCTCTATTATAAACAGATCCACTTGGATTACAAGGAGAACTGAACCACATCATTTTTGTTTTTGGTGTGATGGCTGCTTCTAATTGTTCTGGTGTGATTTTGAAATCAGTATCTACAGAAGTAGGAACTTCTACAGGAACGCCACCGGATAATTTTACAATTTCGAAATACGAAACCCAATATGGTGCTGGTAAAATTACTTCATCACCATCGTTTAACATTACTTGTGCAATGTTGTATAAGGATTGTTTTGCTCCTGTTGAAACTACAATTTGAGATGGTTTGTACTCTAAATCATTGTCTCTTTTGAATTTTCTACAGATAGCTTCTTTTAATTCTAAATAGCCTTCTACTGGAGAATACGTACTGTAATTTTCGTCAATCGCTTTTTTAGCCGCTTCTTTGATGAAGTCTGGCGTATTGAAATCAGGTTCGCCTAAACTTAAACTGATGATGTCTTTTCCTTGTGATTTTAATTCTCTGGCCAAAGCTGCCATCGCTAAGGTTTGAGACGTAGATAAATTGTTTATTCTATCGGATAATGGATTCATTGTAATAGGTTGTAGTTAGTTTATTTATTAGTTAAAGAGGTACTGCAGCACATCTTTAGGTTATTATGATTAGGTAAGTTCCGGTTTCATTCCCAACTCTTTCAAATGTTTGAAATGAGCAATAACGGCACTTCGCATTGTTTTGTATTCGTAATAAGGTAAGTTGCATTCTTGAGCCGTTTCTTTTACGATACTGGCAATTTTACCATAATGTACGTGACTGATATTTGGGAAAATATGGTGCTCAATTTGGTGATTCAATCCGCCAGTGTACCAGTTTATGATAGCGTTTTTAGGTGCAAAATTCGTAGTGGTAAACAATTGGTGTATCGCCCAAGTATTGTCCATTTCGCCTAATTCATTTGGAGATGGATTGGTTGTTTCTTCTACAACGTGTGCCAATTGGAATACAACACTCAGAATTAGTCCTGCAGTGTAATGCATTACGAAAAAGCCTATTAATACTTTCCACCATGTGATTCCAATAACGATTGGCAAAACAATCCAGATAGAAACGTAGATCACTTTTGTAATGATTAAAGTCGTCCAAAGTACTTTCGGACTTTTTAATTCTCCGTACGATAATTTTCTTTTTATATAGTTACGCATCTGTTTAAAATCAGTTGTGATTGCCCAATTGAAGGTTAGCAATCCATAAAGAAAAACAGAATAATATTGCTGAAAACGGTGAAAATTATACCATTTTGCATCTTTTGTAAAACGAATAACACGTCCTGCGTCTAAGTCCTCATCGTGACCAGGAATGTTTGTATAGGTATGGTGCAAAACGTTATGTTGTACTTGCCAGTTGTGAACATTTCCTGCCAAAACATAAATAGATCCACCCATGAATTTGTTCACCCAAGTTTTATTAGAATACGATCCGTGGTTCCCATCGTGCATCACATTCATTCCTACTCCGGCCATTCCAATTCCCATAACGATGGTCAATAACAAATGTGCCCAAAATGGCATACCAAGTGTTAGAATTAAAAAATAGGGCGCAAGAAAAACGGAGAAGAGAATTATAGTTTTCAGATATAGTTTCCAATTTCCTGTTTTTTGTATGTTGTTTTCTTTGAAGTAATTGTTAACCCGTGAGTTAAGTGTTCTAAAAAACTTTAAGCTGTCTTGCTTCGCAAATGTTGGCGCATTATTATTATTCATATATTTTCGATAAAGTTCAAAGGTAATTATTATAAATTTTTCGATATACAAAATTGAGATAAATATTTTAACTCTAAAGTATTACTTTTGTTAAAAAAAATAATAGATGGACGAGATTCTTAAGTATTTTCCTAATTTAACTGATATTCAGAAAGAACAGTTCGAAAAGCTGGATTTTTTATACCATGATTGGAACGAAAAAATCAATGTTATTTCGAGAAAAGATATTGATGGATTGTACACCAAACATATTCTGCATTCGTTGGGAATTGCCAAAATTATAAATTTTGAACCTGGAACGTATGTTTTAGATGTGGGAACCGGTGGTGGTTTTCCAGGAATTCCCTTAGCGATTCTTTTTCCAGAAACCCGTTTTCATTTGATTGATATTATTGCCAAAAAAATAAAAGTGGTTCAGGCGGTTGCCGAAGGTTTAGAATTGAAAAATGTAAAAGCAGAACAATTACGCGCCGAAAATGTGAAAGGGGATTTCGATTTTATCGTGAGTCGTGCCGTAACCAATATGCCGGATTTTGTTTCTTGGGTGAAAACCAAAATCAAAAAGAACAACAAACACGAATTAAAAAACGGAATTCTCTATCTAAAAGGAGGAGACTTAACCGAAGAGTTGAAGGATTTTCCAAAAGCTACGGAATATAACTTAGCTGATTTTTTCGAAGATGAATTTTTTGAAACTAAGAAAGTGGTGTATGTGCCGTTGAAGTTTCAATTGTAGTCATAAGGTCATTCTGTACAATGATATTCAAAAACAAAACCCACAAGATTTCAAACGAATTTGAATCTTGTGGGTTTTTATTTTAGTTTCCCACTTATGGGGTTAGGGGGATTTACTCTCCTAAAAACGGGTATCTGTAATCAACTGGAGTTACAAAAGTTTCTTTGATTGTTCTTGCTGATGTCCAACGCAATAAGTTTTGCATAGATCCTGCTTTGTCATTGGTTCCTGATCCTCTTGCTCCACCAAAGGGTTGCATTCCTACAACCGCTCCTGTAGGTTTGTCATTGATATAGAAGTTACCAGCTGCGTTTTGCAACGCAATAGTAGCCTCTTCAATTGCATAACGATCTTGGCTAAATACCGCACCTGTTAAAGCGTACTCAGAAGTAGTATCAACTAACTTTAGAGTCTCATGCCATTTTGCATCTTCGTATACATAAATAGTAACTACAGGTCCGAATAATTCGGTTTCCATTGTAGTGTATTTTGGGTTTGTAGTTAAGATAACTGTTGGTTCTATGAAATATCCTTTTGATTTATCATAGTTTCCACCAATGATAACTTCGGCATCAGTATCTTTTTTAGCTTGATCAATAAATCGAGCTAATTTATCGAAGGAAGTTTCAGAAATAACAGCAGTAATAAAGTTACTCATGTCTTCTGGCGATCCCATTTTCATTGATTTTAAATCGGCTTCTAATTCTGCTTTTACCGCTGGCCACAAACTTTGTGGAACATAAACACGAGAAGCAGCGCTACATTTTTGACCTTGGTACTCAAAAGCACCACGAGCAATTCCTGTACTTACTTGTTTTGAATTAGCAGATGGGTGTGCAATGATAAAATCTTTTCCACCTGTTTCTCCTACAATTCTTGGGTACGTTTTGTACTTGCTGATGTTGGTTCCAATTTTTGCCCAAATGTCATTAAAAACGCCAGTAGATCCTGTGAAGTGTACTCCTGCAAAATCTGGGCTAGCTAATAAGGTTTCAGTGATCATTCCAGAGTCGCCCATAACCATATTAATTACTCCATTAGGTAATCCTGCTTCTTTAAAAATTTGCATCAATAAATTTGCAGAGTATACTTGTGTTGCTGCTGGTTTCCAAACTACTACATTGCCCATTAAGGCAGCGCTGGTAGGTAAGTTTCCTGCGATGGCAGTAAAGTTGAAGGGCGTAATCGCATAAACAAATCCTTCAAGAGGTCTGTATTCTACACGGTTCCACATGTCTGAAGTAGACTTAGGTTGCTCGCTGTAGATTTGCGTCATGTATTGTACGTTGAAACGTAAAAAGTCAATTAACTCACAAGAAGCATCAATCTCTGCTTGATATACCGTTTTGGATTGCGCAATCATGGTTGCAGCATTAATTTTTGCTCTGTAGGGTCCTGCTAATAATTCAGCTGCTTTTAGGAAAATTCCAGCACGTTGTTCCCATGCCATATTTGCCCAAGCGGTTTTAGCTTGAAGTGCTGTTGCAATCGCGTCTTCAATATGTGATTTTTGAGCTTGGTGGTAGGTTCCAACGATGTGTTTATGATCGTGTGGTGCTGACATTGTTTTAGTATCTCCTGTTCTAACTTCTTGGTTTCCGATATAAAGAGGAACGTCAATTTTAGAATTCCACATTGCTGCGTAGGCCGCATCAACTGCTGCTCTTTCGGGAGAGTTTGGTGCGTAGCTCTTTACAGGCTCGTTTACTGCTTTTGGTACGTGAAAAAATCCTTTTAACATATTTTTAAAATTATAAAATTAGAAAATGGGTGTTGTGTCTTTGTAACTAAAGCACAAAAGTACGAAGGTTTCTTTAAAGAAATGATATTTTCGAGCTAAACTAAAGGCGATAAAAAGGAATAGTCGTGTGGTAGCCCTGATAACAATGGAAAGCTTTTTGTGGTCTCATTATATTTTTTCTTGTGAAATAAGAGCGACTTTAGAAGCTCCTTATTTTACTTAGAAAAAAATAAAGGAGAGTACAAAAACTTGAAATGGATAGCAGGATAGGCTCAAAAGGAAACTATTAAAAAGCTAGTTTAACGCGAATGGTGCGCACAACCTGAAAGTAGGTACAATCACTTTGAAGTTTCTTGTTGTGGTAAAATTAATCATATTAAAATGGCCTTTCATAGCGCCATAAGGGGATGATAGTAAACAACCAGAACTGTATGTATGCAATTCTCCTGGTTTTAATACTGGTTTTTTGCCAATTACTCCCTCGCCATCGACCATTTCTATTTCATTTAAAGAATCGAAAATTTCCCAATGACGTGAAATTAATTGAACAGAATCCTTACTGTGATTTTCAATTGTGATTACGTAACTAAAGGCAAAGTGAATCTTGTAGTTCTTGAAGTAGGTGCCTTCAAAACTAGTCAATACCGATATTTTTATGCCTCTTGTTATTTGAGAAACCATATTATGTGGATGAAGGGGTGTTTAATAAGGTCAAATTTACAAAAAATTGATTTCGTTTTACAAAAATTAAATAAGTTTTTTTAGTTAATTATATTTAAAGAATTTGCCATTCCTCTGCCTACAATTCGGTCGTAACGATGAATGCTTTCTCTGTAATAAACTAGAATAGTGTAGTCGTTTTCAGTCTGATAAAAATTGCCATCAATTGCATTTTCAGAATCAATAACTCCTTTGTCATCAGCAACTACATACTGGAAGTTTGTGAACCCCTGTTTGATTAAAATTGCCTTTTCATAAATTCCTTTTTGCGGATTATAATCCATTTTGTAGGCGGGAGTATTATTGTAATTATTGAACATTCCAGTGACATAAATGTTTTTATTTAATCTGAAAGTAGGAGCCGAAAGACTGAAATAAACCCAAGCATAATCCGCTTCTATTTCACTGTTAGCCGCATTTATATTTTTGACGACAAAGTCGCCATTGACATCTTGGGTAAATACATACGGAAAATTAGTTCTGGCCGCGCTAGTGTATAAATGGGATCCATAGATTGGAGTATTAGAATCGATGCGAGCGACATTATTACTTGCAGCTCTGATTTCTTTATTTTCGAAAAATAAAAATTCGTTTCCAGCCCAAAACTGAGTTTCAGAATCGTATTTGTAAATCAAATCATTTCCAATGGTATATTGTGGAATTATATTTTTTATAGGACTATTCAGTTGGCCGTTTTGAAGTAAAAGGACTTTTACATTTCGTAACGGATTTTGAAAAGTAATGGTGTTGGATCTAATGGTAAAATCTAAATTTTGTTTGGATTCAATATTACTAACTGTTCGTGCTCGTTTTACTTGGATGGGAACGGTAACTAGATCTTCATAAAGAATGAATTTTCTAGAGAACACAACTTCTCTATTTTCATCTAAAATTTTAAGCATGTAATTTCCGCTGATTTTTAACTGTTGGGTAAACTGATTGGGAATTGCTAATTTGTAATGGGAATAGATTTGTAAGGTATTAAAGGAGTTGGTGTAATCTTGAATTCTTTGGTTGTCAAACCCTTCTAAATATTCATTTTTAGGTATTTCGGTAGGATTCCAGTTGTAATTGTAATGAATAATTTCGTAGTAATAATTAGCTTCATTGCCAAAAAGATCATCAAATTGCAATTGAAATCCTTCTCCTAATTTTACAATTGGTATTATATTTTTATCATTTTGTACAAATGAGATGGTTTTAATATTAAAGGGAGGTGCCACTTCTTTTTCTGCTTGCGCAAAAGCGGTACGGGTCAGAAATACAACAGAAAAAAGGAGTACTTTTTTGAAAAAGAATTGTGTCATTTTGCAGTGCTTAAGATTCGGTAAATATAAGGAATACTCCTGTTTTTAATTTATTTATTTATTTTCAAAAAAGTTATTTTTCGTGTGTAATTTCTGTTAATTAAAATACAATATTGTTAGATATTAAGAGTAATCGTATTATTTTTACTTCAAACAAACAAACCTTATGAAAAAAATTAACAATTTAGTATTTGGAATAATGCTGTTTCCTTTAGCTGTTTTCGCACAGCAAATGGATTATTCGAAGGCAATTCCTTTTGATTCTAGTGTCAAAACAGGCAAGCTTGAAAACGGCTTAACGTATTACATCAAGAAAAATGCCAAACCAGAAAATAAAGTAGATCTTCGTTTGGTGGTGAATGCTGGTTCTATTCTTGAAGCCGATGACCAACAAGGATTAGCGCACTTTATGGAGCACATGTGTTTTAATGGAACCAAGCGTTTTCCAAAAAATCAGTTGGTTGATTATTTACAAAGTATAGGAGTGAAGTTTGGACAACATTTGAATGCGTACACTAGTTTTGATGAGACAGTTTATTTTTTACCAATTCCATCAGACGATCCTGAAAAATTAGAGAAAGGATTCCAAATTATAGAAGACTGGGCGTTCAATACGGTTTTGACTCCAGAAGAAATTGACAAAGAAAGAGGCGTAGTCTTAGAAGAATATAGATTGGGATTAGGAGCAGGAAAAAGAATGCAAGGACGCTATATTTCAAAAATGATGCATGATTCTCATTATGCGGAGCGTTTGCCAATAGGTCAAAAAGAAGTTCTAGAAAAATTCAAGTACCAATCGCTAATTGATTTTTACAAAGATTGGTACCGACCTAATTTGATGAGTGTAATTGTGGTAGGTGATATTGATATGGCCGAAATGGAGCAAAAAATTATTTCGCACTTCTCCACTTATAAAAATCCAGCTAAGGAAAAACCAAGAAAGATTTACGATGTGCCCAATCACAAAGAAACTTTTGTAGCTGTCGAAAGTGATAAAGAAGCTTCAAGCGCGCAAGTACAATTGCTTTATAAAGATTACGGAGCTCCAAAGCAAGTGGTAACAGTAGGGGATTTTAAAAACTCTTTGGTTGAGGGATTATTCTCGACATTATTGAACACGCGATTAGATGAACTTACAAACTCAGCTACACCTCCCTTTACTTATGGATATTCATACTACGGAGGCACTTTTGCCAGAAATAAAAAAGGATATCAATCTGTGGCAATGTCTCAAGAGGACAAACAACTAAGCGCCTTGAAAGTTTTAGTAACAGAGAATGAAAGAGCCAAGAAATTTGGATTTACGCAAGGCGAGTTAGAGCGTGCGAAATTAGAGTTTCTTGCCTCTATAGAAAAAGCATACAATGATAGAGAAAAAACAAATTCAGTGAATTTTGTAGGGGAGTATCAAGCTAATTTTTTAGAAAAAGAACCAGTTCCTGGAATTGAATGGACGTACCAAACGATGAAACAGGTTATGCCTTTGATTACTTTAAAGGACGTAAATAGTTTAATTAAAGATTATGTGAAAGAAGACAACCGTGTCATTATTCTTACTGGTCCTGAAAAAGAAGGTCTGAAAAAAGTGACAGAACAACAAGTTCTTGATGCTTTGAAAGTAAATGCCGAGGATCTTAAGCCTTATGAAGATGCTGCCGTTGCAACAAGTTTGATACGAAACGAAGTAAAACCCGGTACTATTGTTAGCCGTGAGAACAATGCTAAAATTGGTACAAAGACACTAGTCTTATCTAATGGTGTGAAAGTGACGTATAAGAATACAGATTTCAAAAATGATGAAGTTCTTTTTGAAGCAGTGAGTCTTGGAGGAACTAATTTATACTCTAATGAGGATATGAAAAAAGTTCAATTTGCCAATGGCGCTTTATCAGAGGCCGGATTCTCAGGACTAAAATTGAATGATATTAATAAATTTATGACGGGTAAAATAGCGCGTGTAAATCCATATATTGGAAATACAACAGAAGGTTTACGTGGAAATGCTACTCCAAAGGATTTAGAATATCTTTTCCAAATGACGCATGCTTATTTCACAGATTTGAATATGGATGTGACTGCTTTTGATGGTTACAAACAAAAACAGGCTTCTTTCTTTAATAATATGGCTTCGACTCCTTCATTTTATTTTCAGCAAGAGTTTTATTCGTATTTAAATAAAGAAAATCCAAGATTTAACGGGTTGATTCCTAATGAAAAAACATGGGGAGAAACGGATTATGCATTAGCCTATAAGAAATACAAAGAGCGTTTTGCGAATGCGGCTGATTTTGAGTTTTACTTTGTAGGTAATATTGATGATAAAGCGATGGAAGGGTATGCAGTTAAGTATTTAGCCTCTTTACCTGCTACTGACAAAAAAGAAAAAGCAGTAGATTTAGGATATAGAATGCTAAAGGGGGATCTAAAAAAAGTAGTTAATAAAGGAACAGATCCTAAGAGTACTGTCACTATTATGTATTATGGTGATGCAACATATTCCGCTAAAGATGCGATGAGCATGCAAGCATTAGGAGAAGTTTTGACCATAAAATTGATCGAACAATTACGTGAAAACGAAAGCGGTGTTTATGGTGTTTCTGCAAGAGGGAGTTTGAGTAAAATTCCAAATGGATCCTATAATTTTACGATTGGTTTTCCTTGCGGACCAGACAATGCGGAAAAATTGACTGCTTCTGCTTTAAAAGAATTGCAAAACATTATTGATAATGGTCCGGATGAAAAAGATGTAGCTAAATTCAAGGAAGGTGAATTGGCTGATTTTAGAAAAGACAGTAAAGAAAACAGGTATTGGTTGTCTAATTTCACAAGGTCATACACGAATGGCAACAGTCCAGAAGATGTATTGAAATTTGAAGAAATGGTCAATGCAGTTACTGCTAAGGATCTTCAGAATATTGCAAAAAAATATCTTACTAAAGATAAGGTAATTGGAATGTTGATGCCGGAAAAAAAATAAACCGACACATTATGAAACTAAAAACCTGCTAAAATGGACTTTAGCAGGTTTTTTTATGTTGTAAATTTCTGGGTTGAATTATTTAAAACAAACAGGAATAATTTCCCCTTTTGCCAAACAATATTTTTCTACTAATTCAGGGGCGATTTTGTTGGTGTAATCTTCTTCAATTACTTTAAACCCTATGCTGCGTAATTTGTCAAAATAATCAAAGCCGTAAATACGAACGTGATCGTATTGCCCAAAGATTTTAGCGCGTTCTTTTTGGTCTGTAATAGAATCATCTGCAAATGTTACGGCTCTTTTTAGATCCTGAGGAATTTGCAAAATTGCCATTCCACCCGGTTTTAATACGCGATACAATTCTTGCATGGCTTTAGTATCATCTGGAATGTGTTCCAAAACGTGGTTGCAAAGAATAACGTCGTATTGATTGTCATCAAAAGGCAAATTACAAATATCAGCCTTCACGTCCGCCAAGGGCGAAAATAAATCGGTTGTGGTGTAGTCTAGGTTTTTCTGGTTTCGAAACAATTTATAAAAAGCTTGTTCCGGTGCAAAGTGCAAGACTTTTTTCGGAGCCGTAAAAAAATCGGTTTCTTCATTTAAATACAACCAAAGCAATCGGTGTCTTTCCAGTGAAAGTGTACTTGGCGAAAGCACGTTATTGCGTTGTGTTTCGTATCCATAAGGCAACATCGATTTGAAACTTTTTCCGTCAATAGGATCAGCGAATTTTGTTCCTTTTAAAGTAAAGGCAATAATAGGACGGGCTACATAACTCAGCCTGATTAATAAAGGACGAGGAATAGTATTGAGTATTAATTTAAAAAGTTTTTTCATATTTGTTTCACAGAGATTCACAAAGAAGGCTCAAAGATTCGCTAAGTTTATCTTTTGGAATCTGAAGGCGTATTTATAAATCTTTTTATGTTGTTTTTTAAAATTGTACTATTGTAATTTATTAATAATCCTAGAGGATAATTGCCAAGTTTTAAATACGTTAGTATTTGAGCGAAATGTACGGCAGTATAATTTTCTACTGTTTTTAATTCGATTACTAATTTGTCCTCAACAAGTAAGTCTATTCTATATCCTTGGTCAAGTCTGATTTCTTTATATTTTATTGGAAGTGTTATTTCTTTTTCAACTTTAAAGCCTGCATTTTGAAGTTCATAAAAAAGACATGTTTGGTAAGCAGATTCTAAAAGACCCGGACCCAATTGTCGATGTACTTCAATGGCTAATCCAATTACTTGATAAGAAAGTGCATTTAAATCATCGCTTAAGTCATTATCTTTATTTTCCATTTTCTTCGATGCTAAAAATACTAAAAAACTTTACTTAAAACCTTTGCGAATCTCTGGGTATCCTTTGCGAATCTTTGTGTAATAACTTAGATTACCAGCGGTACTCTTCTAAACTCATCCTCTTCAGTACTCACAATTCCTAATGCTTTATACACATACGCAAAAGTCGATAAGATCTCTGGTTTTCCATCAATAATAGCAACATCATGCTCAAAATGAGCAGATGGTTTTCCATCAGCGGTGGTAATAGTCCAGCCGTCTTTGTGTTGTTTGATATTTCTAGTTCCTTGGTTGATCATTGGTTCAATAGCGACCACCATGCCTTCTAAAAAAAGTTTTCCTCTTCCTTTTTTACCATAATTAGGCATTTCAGGGTCTTCGTGCATTTTTTGACCCACGCCGTGACCTACAAGTTCCCGTACCACGCCGTAACCATGAGCTTCAGTATATTTTTGAATTGCATTTCCTACGTCCTCAACACGATTTCCTAATCGCAGTTCACGGATTCCTACATATAGTGATTCCTTTGTGATCTGCAATAATTTTTTAGTTTCTGGAGCCACTTCACCTATTTCAAAAGAATACGCATGGTCACCATGGTATCCGTTTTTGTAAGCGCCACAATCGACAGAGATCACATCGCCACTTTCTAATGGTTTATTATTTGGAATTCCATGCACCACTTGTGCGTTTGGACTCATACAAAGGGAGTTTGGGAATCCATATAAACCAAGAAAACTAGGCTCTGCGCCATGGTCACGAATGAATTCCTCCGCTAATTTGTCCAGATATAAAGTGGTAACTCCTTCTTTTATTTCAGAAGCAATCATTCCTAATGTTTTTGATACGATTAATGCACTTTCACGCATCAACTCTATTTCTTCACGGGATTTTACAATAATCATAATTTCGAATTTTCAGGGTGCAAAAATACAATTTTATAAATTAGTTAATCCGGATTAGCCATTATTTTAAAAAGTTCGGAATTGGAAATGTAAAATCGGTTCTCCAAAGCTATTTTTGAAAGACGCGCAATCACTAAATTATTCTCTCGGGTATTGATTAAAAATAAGGAGCTTTCGCCAAAAGAAAATAAGCGTTCCTCTGAATTTAACATCGTGAGATTGTCTTGGACTAAAGCTTTGATTAATTCTTTTTGCCTCAAAAGCGATTCAATTTCCATTTTCTGGGCATTGATTTTATTGGTCAACTGCACTCTTTCTAGATCCAATGCAAATTCAGTTTCCTGCACCTTAAACTTTGCTAATTTCAAACTTCCGCGTTCTTTTCGTAGAAATAACGGAAAGTAAAAATCCAATCCAATTTTATAATCTTGAAATTGGTAATTGTCAATATAGCTAGGTTCTGATATGTAAGAATATCCAACGTCAATTTTTGGTAAAAGCATGTTGGCTTTTAACTTTTTTTCCACGTTTAGCATATCAATTTTACTTTGCAACGCATTGATTTTGGGATGGTTGGTAATAGAGAAATCAGCATTTAGCAAATCATTCGTTTTTAAACTTTCTTGTATCGTGAATTCTAGTTGTATTTCTGGAATCAGTTCGTCAGATAATTCAAGTGGAATATTGTTTTCTAACCAAAGGAAATTAGACAGTTCCAATTTGGCTTTAGCCAATTTGAGCTCCGAATCTTCTAAGTTCAATATTCTGTTCTTGACAATAATCCCAGCTTCAACACTGTCAATTGATGGTTTGTCTCCTTGCTTGATTAATGACTGTATTCCTTTGAATCTTATTTGCGCATTACTATTGTACTCTTGATACAATTGCACTTCATTGAAATTTTTCTTCCAATTAAAATATGCCAAAGAGGCGTCATACAAAACAGCAATAGCTTGCAATTTTCGTTCTGCTTGACTCAGTTGTATTTGCATTTTTGCTTTTCGAACATCGGCCATTCTTTGATTGATAAACAGTCCTTGACCTAGCGGGACTGTTATGCCAAGCGATGTCAATCCTTGATTAGGAACTGTGTTTTCAGGATTTAAATAAATACCCTCGTTGTTGTCAAAGCCTGCCTTTATTTCGATTCCATACCAAGTTGGAATTTTGAAACTGCTGTTTAAGATTGAATAATATTCTTTGTCTTTGAATTGTTTTTGGCTAAAGTCGACCTCAATTTTTGGATCAAATCCACCTCGGGCCATCATCAAGTTAGCTTGTGCCTTATTGATTTCTAAATTGGCGCTTTTAACCAGTGGATGGTATTTCTTGACATAACCTAGAAACTCAGTGTAGGTGAATTCTTTTGAGGGACTATTTTGCGCTGTGGCAGCAAACCCAAAGAATAAAAACGCTATAAATACTTGTTTCATTACTTCTTTTCTTTTGTAGTTTTACTAATGGGTTTGTAATAATTTGGCGGAAAGCCGTTTAAGACTCTCCATAATTCAAACCACACAGGAACGTTGTTTAATAAAGCTATAGTTTGTGCACCGGCCCCTATGCTTAGTTGTTTTGGCCACTGATCTTCGCTTTTGTCTGGTGCTATTAATACGCGGTATTTACCGTTTTCACTGATGAAATTTTCAATGGCAACTATTTCACCACCAAAAGTTCCATAAGACATATTTGGCCAGCCTGAAAATACGATTGTAGGCCAACCATCAAACCAAACTCTGACTTTTTCTCCTTTAATTAACAAAGGCAAATCAATTGGATTTACAAAAGTTTCTACGGCAATATCATAATCGGACGGCATGATGGTTGCTATAGGTGTTCCTTCCTTAATGGTTTCTCCAATACCGGATTGTAGCGCTCTATTGACATACCCGTTTTGTGATGCTTTAATGTAATACATTCCATTTCTAATGCTATAATTAGCATACTGATTTTCGAGTTTATTCACTTGAGCATCCGTATCGAATTGACTGCTTAACGCGGTAAATTTATCACTATTGGCTTTTGAAACTTTCTCTGCATACTCTGCGCTTATCCTATTTATTTCAACTTTAGCATTGATTAATTCGTTTTTGCTGGTTAAAAATTTATTTTCCTGAGTAATAATTTTAGCTTCTACTTCCTGTAATTTCAGTCTTTTTTCTTCAATGTCTGTCAGTGGTTTTAACCCTTCTTTATTCAGCTCAACGGAACGATTGTATTGCGTGTTCGCTATTTTTAGCTGTGTTTTTACAGCAACTAAATCCATACTATCACTCTTTATTTTTAAAAATGATTGTTTGATTTTGTTTCGTCCTTGTTCCAGTTTTAAGACTTTTTCCTGTTCGATGGCTTGAATTTGCCCCGTTAAAGTACTTACTTTAGACCCATAAGATTGCAACGATTGTTTCTTGGCATCTATTTGTCTCTTGGTGTTTTGTACTAAGTTAGGATCCATATAATCTTCTTTTATTTCCGAGATAAAGACAATGGTGTCCCCTTTTTTTACAAAATCACCTTCTTGTACATACCATTTTTCAAGTCTACCAGAGATTACACTTTGAATCGATTGTGGTCTTTGATTTGGTTTCAGTGTAGTTACGCTTCCAGTTCCGGAAATATTTTGTGTCCAAGGTAGAAATAGTCCCACTACAGCCACAATAGATACACCTGCTATTATTTTATTTAAAATTTTATAATGAGGTCTATTCGTAAGGTTTTTAACAGTGTCGAAGCGGTCAAGAGCCTGTAGTTTAGTTTTGTTATAGGATATGTTTAGCATGGCTAATTATTTTTTAAATCAAGTTGAATTGCCCCATTTTGCATGGTGATGCTTCGAGTACATTTGGTTTTCCAATATGGATTCTTTGAAGAAACGATGATTGTCCATTTGTGTTTTTCCGAAGTGATGAAATCAATAACTTGATTCGCCACTTTATCATCCATTTTATCTGTTGGATCTTCGTAGAAGAGTACTTTCGGATTGTGAAGAATACTGCGTGCTAACAATACTTTTTGAGCATTAGAAGAGGACAATTGTTTTCCTTCGGGAAAAATATGGGTCTCGAGACCTTTTGGCAATGATTTAACAAAGGACGAAAGTTGGACTCCGTCAAGAACTGTTTTTAAATCTTCAGTGTTTAAAGCAGTGTCATTAAAAGTTATGTTGTCTAATAGCGTTCCTTCAAATGGCGTTTCGCCATAGATAATACTTCCAATTTGGGAACGGTATTGCTTCAAGTTTATTTTTTTGAAGGTATCATCATTAATAAAAAAAGAACCAGATGTGGGTTGTAACAAACCGGATAATATTCGAATGAGTGTTGTTTTTCCAGAGCCATTTTCTCCTTCGATTGTAATTCTTTCTCCTTGCTGGATTTTTAAGGTTAGCGCATTTAATATTTGTCCGGGGGAATCAGGGAATTTAAAGCTAAGGTTTTCTATTTCTAATGAAATATTAGCATAACACGTATCACTTTTAAAAGAGGCTTCCTCTTCTAATTCTAGATCCGTTACTTGGCCTATTTTTTCAATGGAGGTGAGTACATCGTAGAATGTTTCTAGTCCAACTATTATTTTTTCGACCGAATTGATAACCATTAAAATAATGATTTCTGCAGCCACAAATTGTCCAATATTCATTTGTTGTGACAAAACTAAAAAACCACCCATCGCCAGTAAACTCGCAGTTATAACCATTTTAAAAATAATCAATTGCGTGAACTGTCTTTTGATTACATTAAAATGTTTTTCTCTATTAGTTAAATAATCTGCAACTAGATTGTTGTTTTTTTGCAAGCCATAATTATAGTGGAAGTCATTTTTGAAACTAAAATTGTTTCGCGCCATTTCTTGCAACCATCCAGCGACTTTGTATTTAAATTTAGATTCTTTCAAGCTCGTTTCTAGTCCAGATTTAAAAGAGAATTTAAAAATAAAATACAAAAGAAAAAACAATAAAATTCCAAATACTATAAAGTAAGGATGGTACAACGACAATAAGAGCAAACCGAAGACTATTTGCAATAATGCTGCCGAAAAATCGATTAATAATTTTGAAGTTCCTTTTTGAATGGTCATCGTATCAAAAAAACGATTGGCTAATTCTGGAGGATAGCTATTGTACAACTCCTCCATTTTTATTTTTGGCAAACGAGCAGCGAATTCAAATGAAGAGCGAACAAATATTTTTTGTTGTAAGTTTTCTGTGATTCGCAATTGCATCAGTGATAAGACTCCAACTAATGCTACGCCAAAAACCACTAAGACAATTAAAACGATCCATGAAGCGCTGACTCTTCCTGATTGAATCAAGTTTGTGATTGCTTGAATTCCTAATGGCAACGATAAACTGACTAATCCTGCAAAAATGGCGTAGAAAAATATTTGATAAACATCTTTTCTGTCTAAAGCGAGTAAGTTGTAAAATCTCTGTAATGGCGTGTTTTTCATTGTATATTATTTTGTAATTTTTTGAACTAAATCAATGTAGAAATCAGTTGGAGAAATAGTTTCATTACAATTGGTTATCGTTTTTAAATGATTTTTTAAAAAATGTTGATGCAAAGCACCTTCCACGATGGATGAAGCTAAACTTTTAGCAAATTTATAGTCAGGATTTACTGCTACTATCATTTCGACAATTCTATTTATAACTCTTTTGTAAACTAGGAAAACACCCTCTTTATTTTCTTCATCTACCTCCTTAGTTAAAATTGTTTTGGTAAATTCTGAAATTATGATTTTGTTTAAAATAGCTTCGTTTATGTGTGCTGTAGAGGAATCATCCTCTATTTTCTCTGTTACGATGGTAATTGCTTTTTTTAATTTTTCTATCGGAACGGGTAGATTATTTGTAGCGAAAACTAATCGGTATTCTATCCAACCCCAATACCAAGAAGATAAATATAACATTAATTTATGTTTACTTTCAAAATACCTATAAATCGAACTTTCGTTCGAACCGATACTTTCACCTAATTTTTTAAAAGTAAAGCTTTCAAAACCAATTTGGTCAATCATTAAGATACTATGTTCAATAATTTTCTTGCCTAAAGGAGAAGTTTCAGGATTCTTCACATAAAGGGTGTCGTTGACAGTAATTGTAATATTTGATAATATAGAGTTCATATTTAATAATTTTAATAAGATGCTGCAGGTTGGAAATTCGCTTTAATTTTTTGTTATTGACGATAAAGTCAAGTGCACTTAAAAATTAAATCACTCATTTGTATTTCTCTATTAAAAATTAATTTTCAAACCAAAGTTTAAATTTTTCATATCTTGAAGTTCTGGTTTTATTTTGTTATCCTTTAAATCTAGATACTTTAAATGGTCTAATGGTTTTAGTACAGGTATCGTTTTTAAGTCATTATTGTTCAAGTATAAATATTCTAAATTTTTAAAAGCTAATAGTTCACTTGGAAGTGATTTTAAGTGGTCGTTTTCTAAGTGTAACGATTTTAAATTGGGTAATTTAGCTAAAAGAGTTAGCGTCTTAGGTAAGTCCATGTTTTTTTCATCATTTAAAAAGATCTCTTCTAATTTAGTCAAATTTGAAAACTCGCTTGGTAATTTGCTAAAATCATTTCCGCTCAAATCGATTATTTTTAATGATTTTAGTCTTGTAATTCCTGTTGGGATCTCTTTTAAATGATCGTTTTTAAGATTAAGATATTCAAGGTTAATAAACTTTGACCAATCAATATCCGTTAGTTTTAGGGTTTGATTACTCAAGTTGAGTTTAAAAATCATTTCAGGGTTTTTTAAGGCTTCTTCAATATTATTGTATTCTTTATTGCGATCAAACTTAATTTGACCAAACAGTGCATTTGTACCAACAAGTAAAAATGCCAAAATTAAGTTCTTTTTCATTTTCTATATTTTTTTTAAATTAGTCGCAAATATAATAGTATTACTATTAATAATGAAGTTTTATTTTAGATAATATGTTTCTGCTTTTGATTTTCTGCTCTTTTTTCTATTGAGTTTACAATCCCAACGTTACTTTTAAAAATAGATCTAAGTGTTTGCGTTTATTATAATGATCTATTATCCATCAATAATGAGCGGAGTGCTTTCCCTTCGTTCCCGCTTTTGTTTTTTTGTATTTTAAGGAATTCTATCTTGGTGCCAAACAGAAAAATCATGTTTATGTGCCATTAGTTCGTATTTTTCTTCTTAGTAAAATCTAAATTTACGAGCGTGTTTACGATCAATCCATTGTTATTTTGAAAAACGTTCTTTTGTTCAATTTCTCTTCCAAGTTGTACTCTTTGGTTTAAATAGCCGCCTTCAATCCTGAAAGTATTGTTAAACCTATAGCCGAGCAGCAGTCCAATTCGATTTTGATCAAATATATTTTCGTTTACATTTTTGCCAAATCCAATTAGGATTTCGTTATAAGCTGCCAAATAAGGTGTTTTATTTGTAATTTCAGCTCCTTTTAATGGCATTTGTACTCTAAAAAGATACCTAAAACGATTTAATAATAAGTAATCATCCTCAACAGTTAGGGCTGGATTTGTATACCTTCCCACAAATCGTTGTTCTAACATAAAACGATGTGATACTTCAAATTTTGAAATTTTATCAGTTAAAGTAGCCATTTGAAAAATTCTATGTTCCGTAAAATCCTTCCCTTGACCATTAATGGCATAGTCACCATAAGGATATGTTTCTATCCATGCGTAACCCAGCCGCAATTGTAACTTTGGATTAGCTTGATAGTTTAATCCAACTCGCAAGAGCCCTTGTTGTTTGTCCGTAATATAATGGTCTCGGCGCCATTGATATTCGGAGTGTATGCTGTATTTTTCAGCGATTTTAAAAGTTCCAAAATAATTATACCAACCTATTTTATTGTGGTCTTGTAATCTCGTGTTCTGTGAATAAGCATTGTTTAAAAACAGTATGATTATGAAGAGGGACAGTAGTTTTCTCATGGTTTAATTTAGTTGTAACCATGCTAAAACATAAATTCAGCATGGTTTTAGTACTATATAGCTACTTTTTTAGCGGTAAATTAAGAAGTGTTTCTTGCAAAAACTCTACTTTTCCGGTTTGTATATCGTAGACTGCGCCAACAATTAATATTTCACCATTCACGTATTTTTTATGCAAAATAGGTTCTAAGTCTCGCAAGTTATAAACTTGATCAATAACGTTTTGTCTTACAGCATTATTTACGGGATCACCGGGTAAATGTGCACATTTAGCTACTGCTGGTTTTATTTCATTAATCAATGTTACAATGTGGCCAGGAACATCTTCCGGTCGCTCTACTGCAGCTGCTACTGCGCCGCATTCCGTATGTCCTAGAACAACAATTAACTTGGTTTTTAATTTGAGCGTAGCAAACTCCATACTGCCGTAGGAAGCAGCTGCCGAAACTTGACCTGCAGTCCTAATGATAAATAAATCTCCTAAACCTTGATCAAAAATCATTTCGTTAGGAACTCTTGAGTCTGAACAACCAACTATTGTTGCAAAGGGTGCTTGTCCACTTTCAAGTTTTTTTATCGTTACCATATCCTGCCTAGGCTTTAAGCTTTTTCCTTCTACAAAACGTTTATTGCCGCCAATTAATTTTTTTAAAGCTATTTTTGGATCAGCATAAGCGGAATCTCTATCCACTAGGTAATGTTCTCTGCTCCATTGCATGGAATCGACTGCAACTTTTTTTCCTCTGTTTTTTACACTTTTCTTTTCTTGTGAATAGGAGATTGTTCCTATACAAAAGCACACTAAAAATAAAATTACTTTTTTCATGATTTTTAATTATTAGAGTTAAACATTTGAATTTGAAACAAAAATAATTAAAAATAATAGCATTACTATCGATTATGAAATTTTAACTTTTATTTATAAAAAAAAGCCACTCGATTTGGAATGGCTTTGTATCTCAACAATATTTAAATTTTGTTTAAAGTAGCGAATGACAGGTCATTACTTCCGGTTTTTCAACTCCCATTAACTCCAAGATGGTTGGGGCAATATCACCCAGAACGCCATCGTAAATGGTTCTGATTTCTTTGTCTACCAAAATGATAGGAACTGGATTTGTTGTATGTGCCGTATTTGGACTTCCATCAGGATTAATCATTGTTTCACAATTTCCATGATCAGCAATTACGATAGTCGTATAGTTGTTTTCTAGCGCAGCTGTAATCACTTTTTCGGCGCATTTATCAACTGCTTCACAGGCTTGTATGGCAGCACTCATGATTCCAGTATGTCCTACCATGTCCCCATTAGCAAAATTAAGACAAACAAAATCAGCTTCCCCTTTGTAGAGTTCGGGAATAAGTGCATCAGTCAATTCAAAGGCACTCATTTCCGGTTGTAAATCATAAGTGGCAACCTTTGGAGAGTTTTTTAGAATGCGGCTTTCGCCAATAAAGGGCTGCTCTCTTCCACCAGAAAAGAAGAAAGTGACGTGTGGATATTTTTCCGTTTCGGCAATGCGAATTTGTTTTTTGTACGCTTTTTCTAAAACTTCACCAAGAGTTTCCGTTAGGTTGTCTTTATTGTAGACGACTTTTACGTTTTGGTACGTGTCGTCATAATTGGTCAACGTGACGAAATATAAATTGAGTTTGTGCATGTTTTGCTCATGACAATCGATTTGCGTCAATACTTCTGTTAATTCTCTTCCTCTATCGGTTCTAAAATTAAAGAAAATAACCACATCATCTTCTTCAATTGTGGCTATTGGTTTGTCATGTTCATCCACGATAACCGTTGGATGTATAAATTCATCAGTTACATTGACTTCATAACTTTCTTCGATAGTAACTACTGCATTGGTTGAATGGGTTCCAATTCCGTTTACTAATAAATCGTAGGCAAGTTTTACCCTTTCCCAACGTCTGTCTCGATCCATTGCATAATAGCGTCCTATTACAGAAGCCAGTTTTACGGTAGTAGTAGCTATATAATCTTGTAAATCTTGAATATAATGTTTGCCAGATTTTGGATCTACGTCGCGACCGTCAGTGAAGGCGTGAATGAACACTTTTTGTAAACCGTGCTGTTGTGTAGCGTCAATCAAACCTCTTAAATGAGACGTATGAGAGTGCACGCCACCATCGGATACTAGACCTAAAAAGTGAACCTTTTTGTTGTTTATTCTGGCATACGTAAAGGCATCTACTAAAACTTGCTCTTTAGACAAAGTATCGTGCGCAACAGCAAGATTAATTTTGGCTAAATCCTGGTATACGATTCGCCCCGCACCAAGATTCATGTGGCCCACTTCACTATTTCCCATTTGTCCCTCAGGAAGTCCAACATTTAAGCCGTCAGTTCGAAGTTGAGCGCTGGGATAATTTCTATATAAACTGTTAATAAAAGGTACATTAGCATTATCGATAGCAGAAACCTTTGGGTCAGGAGATTTACCCCAACCGTCCAAAATCATAAGAATTACTTTTTTATTCATTGCAAATTTATTTTAAGCAAAGATAAAGCATTTCTAAAAATGTTCTAAGGAATGGAAATCACTATTATAGATTTGAAGGTGAACAATAACAAATAGTGAATATTTGGTTGTGGATGGTTCTGTTTTTTAAAATTAATGCATTTAGAATTTATTTTTCACCTCATTGTAATCGATGAAATACCGCACGCTTATAGAGAAAATATGGTTTAATGCTTCATTCGTGAGAAGGCTCGTAACATTACTCGTGAATTCTTTATTGATATTCCTTTCAAAGGCACCCGCATTATTTCGGTATAAAACCGATACTTGGCTCCCCGGCGCAAACCACCAAGTATAGGACAAGTCTGCATTCCAAGAATAAAAACTTGAGTTTTTATTTGCGGTGTATCCGGTAAAATCTTCTAATCTTCCGTTTTGTTCTAAGGATAAAGCATTTTTGTTTTCGGCATACGACCAGTAATGACGCAGTGCAATGTTAAAGGTCATTTGGCTGTTTAATGCGTACTTCCCAGAAAGTGTATTGGAATACGTTATTACATTTCTATTCGCAAAGACGATCGTGTTTGGCGTAGCTGCATTCATATCGTCATTGATGCTGTCAATGTATCCTTTATTATTGTTTTGTCTGAAAAAATTGAAGTTGTAGTTTAGGGATAATTTATCGCTAAATCGGTACCGTGGACCAACGGAAAAACCATAAGAATTTCGACCAGGCTCATCAAAAACGGCATAGGAAGGATTAAAATCAATGGCAAAAGGATTGTTGTAATTAGTAGAAATATAAATAAATCCGCCAATTTTCGTGGGTCTGATAACAAATCGATTCGTTGCCCTTGGTTCGTAATAATCATAGGTTTCTATGGGATTAGCGTCCATTCCTAATCCGAAATAATGATTTTTTTTGTCATTTGAGTTAATCTGAATATTAATATTATTGGATTGAATTTTACCCGTTTCTTTTTGAAACTGAGAGTAAGCATTTATTCTAGCGCTGAAAGAGTTGAAATACTTAGTGGGATTCAAGATTCTATAACTCGAATTTCCATAAATACTGTAATAATTAGTTTCGAAATTAATACCCAAATCGTTATTGTCAAAATCCTTAGTGGTAATGTCTGCACCAACTCCATAGCGGAATTTTCCGCTCGTTTCTGAGAAGTTCAATTGGGAATTAATCCCTTTTTTAGCATCAATACTATTGACATAACTGTACTTGAAATCACCAGCAAGATTGTACGTGTTTTTCTTGGTATTCAAATCCCAAACTAATGCGGTCACATTTCCATCTCGAAAACTTCCATTTCGTGTCACATTAGTATTTACAAACGCGATAGAGGAATTTTTGCGAAAGCGTTGGTCTAAAACCAATACGTTGTAATTTGCGAGTGGTTCTACTACTTCTTTCCTAGTTTGTTGTGTGCTCTTATTGAAAATGGTTGCGTAAGTTTTTTCAGTGACCGCATTTAAAATTCCAACTCCTAATCCGTTTTTAGTCCTTCCTGATACTTTTAAAGCATTGATAAGATTAACACTTGCAGGATTGTCAATAATTTCTTCATTCGCTTCAGGGCTTGGATAATTGATTGGGTTTCCACCAATTCGTCTCGAGTAAACTAAATTTCCTTTGCTAAACAAGTCTGTTCCCTCGGTGAAAAAGGGTCTATTTTCGTTAAATTGTTGCTCAAATGGTCCTAAGTTCAGGATTTGATCATCGTATTTCGTTTGGCCAAAATCAGGTATAAGAATCATATCTAGCGTAAAAGCGTCGTTTATTCCATATTTTAAATCCAATCCGCCTTTAAGTGTTCCGTACGTTTTTTGTGCGGCATTTGCATTGACGTAAAAAGAAGAATACGGCAAAAGAAAGAGTCTGGTAGGAGGTTTTATATTTTCAATTCCTTCTAAAACACCGGTTTGTTGGGTAAAGGTTCCCAGTTTTAAATCAATGAAATTCCAAGTGTATTTAAAACGGTCACGTCTTATTTCTCTAAAAAAATTAAGGCCCCAAGTTTGTTTATTTTCTGCTGAAAAACGCAATGCAGCATAAGGAATACGCATTTCTACAACCCAACCTTTATCAGTAATCACAGCTTTACTTTTCCAGACAGCATCCCAGGAATAATCCTCCCCATTGGTATCGGTCGTAATACAATCAGCCTGACCATCGGCGGCATTTACAAAAAATTGAAAATCTTGCTGTCCGTCATTAAAACCATTAATAAAAACACCAAAAAGATCAGATGTCCCAAAATTATCCCGTTGGGTGATTTCTTTCAGGATTTTTTCAGGATTTTCATCGTTTAGTAATGCACCAATATAAATAGCATCATTGTCATATAATACTCTAATTTCAGTTTTCTTATTTTCGGGAATTGGTTTGCCATTATCAGGCTCAAACATTATAAAATCAGAAGCTATCGCAGCTGATTGCCATATTGGCTCCTCTAGTTTTCCATCAATTTCGATTTTTTCCGAAATGAATTTAGTTTGGAGTACTTTTTTTTGGCTATAGCCAACAAAGGATAGTAAGAGAAAACAAAATAGAAATTGGTTCTTCATGAAGCGATTGATTGATTGATGCTATAATATAAAAACCAAAATAGCTTCAAGGCAGCAAACGCCATTTCACTCCAAAGGTTGCCTAATAGACTTCATTTTTAATGGAATGTTACAGTTTAATTTAAAAAATTTAAAATTTGTTCTTAACGGAATTGTAGTCAATAAAATAGCGAATGCTAATAGAAAACACATTAGTAAGGTCGCTATTAAAGATGTTTTTGATATTTTTTGATAAATCTTTTTCGACTACACTAGCTCTTTCTAATCCATAACTACGATATAAAATGGAGATTTCGCTTCCAGGAGCAAACCACCAAGAATAGGACAAATCGAAATTCCATGAATTAAAATTTCGGTCTTTATTTAAGGTGTAACTGGTATTTGGAGTTAAATAACCACTGTTTTGAAGCGTGAAAAAGTCGTGATTTTTAGAATACGACCAATAGTATCTGGCCGTTAAATTAATAGTCATTTTATTGTTCAACGAATATTTTCCAATAAGATCATTTTGAAGGATTTCACGATTGCGTTCTGCAAATACAACTCCAGAATTATCAAAGTCAACCCAACCGCGATCATTGTTCATTTTTGTGTATTCAGCTGCGTACGCTAACGAAAATTTGTCGTTGAAACGGTATTTTGGGCCGAGATAAAAACCATAACTATTTCGGCCTTTCTCGTTGTATTTTGTAAATGCAGGTTGTACAATTATTGTAAAAGGATTATTGTCGTTTGAGGTAAAATTGAATATGGTAATAATTTTTTCGGGAACAAAAACATATTTTCCATATTCACGTGGTTCGTAGAAATCGAATGTTTCGAAAGGTGAAAATTCGAGTAATAATTCCACAGTGTCATTGTCTAACGTTCTCGCTTTTATTTCGGTTCCAAAAGCCCCCGTTTGTAATTTTTTAGACGTGTTGTCCACTTCAAAATTTATGTATTCATTTATCCTGAAAGTATTGAAAACTTTAGTTGGGTTCACTATTCTATAGCTTCCATGTGCATAAGCATTATGATAATTGGAATAAAAATTGATTCCTAAATCATTCACATCATAGTTTTCAGAAACATATTTTCCGGAAAATCCATACCGATATTTCCCGCTTGTTTTTTCAAATCCAATTTCTGTTTTGAAACCATCGTAATCTTGTATGGTATTGATAGTATTGTATTTAAAGTCGCCATATAGATTATAGGTGTTCGCTTTAGTGTTTAAATCAAATAATAATGCTGAAACATTTGCATCTCTAAATTCGCCGTTTCGAGTAGTGTTTGCATTGACGAAGGTAATGGAGGAGTTTTGATTGAATCGTTGGTCTAGAACAAACATATTATAATTCGTTAATGGTTCAATCACTTCCTTTCGTACTTGGCCATTAGTTGTATTCATAATTGTAGCCTTAGTTTTTTCAGTAACGGCATTCAAAAATCCAATTCCTAACCCTTTTTCAGTTCGCCCTGATATTTTTATGGCATTGATTAAATTGACTGTGCTGGGATAATTCGTAATTTCTTCCTGCTCGGTAATAGTTGGCTCTGTGCTGGGAGCGCCACCAATTCTTCGAGAATAGAACAAACTACCTTTGCTAAATAAATCAGTTCCCTCGGTAAAAAAAGGTCTATTTTCTTCAAATCTTTGTTCAAAAGGCAGTAGGTTTAAAATAGCATTGTCAAATTTTGTCTGTCCAAAATCAGGGACTAAAATTGCATCTAATGTAAAGGAATCGTTGATGCCGTATTTTAGATCTAACCCCGCTTTGAAAGTTCTGTCTGAACCAATATCGCTTTCTTGATGGTACGCTGATGTATACGGAATAAGGAAAAGGCGGGTGGGTGTTTGTATGCTTTCAATTCCTTCCAGGATTCCAGCTTGGGGTATTATAGCTCCAATTTTAGTGTCTATGCGATTCCAAGTGTATTTTTGCACATCCCGCTTGATTTCCCGCATGAAGTTCAATCCCCAAATTTGTTTATCGGCTTTGGAAAATCGTAAAGCGGCATAAGGAATCTTCATTTCAACGGCCCAACCAAATTCCGTAATCGTTACTTCGCTATCCCAGATGGCATCCCAAGTAAAATCTTCGTAATCTTCGGTGGCTAAACAATCCATTTGAACGCCTGCAGCACTGACAAAAAAACGAAAATCTTGCTGACCATCATTAAATCCATTAATGTAAACGGAGAAATGGTCCGAAACACCAAAAACATCTCTATTTGTTACCTCTCTCTGGATTTTATCGGGTTCATTATCATACAGTAGGGCCGATATGTAAATGGCGTCGTTGTCATACAATACTTTTACTTCTGTTTTTTTATCAGTACTGATCGGTTTGCCGTTATCAGGTTCGAACATGATGAAATCCGAGGCAATTGCGGCTGATTCCCAAATTCTCTCATTCATTTTACCGTCGATTGTTATGTTTTCTGAGGTGGATTTTGCCTGCAACGTTTTTTTTTGGCTGTAAATTTCAAAACTGAAGAATAGTAAAAGAATAACAGTAAAAAAATATAATTTTGACATAATTTGGGGTTGTGTATAAACAAAAATAGAAAAATTAACATAGAAATTGCCTTTTTTATGATTAATCACTCAATAATTAATCTCAATTCTCGTTATTACAAGACTAAACTTTTGTTAAAGGCACTAAGTTTGATGAATTTTACTGTACGTTTGCAACCCGAATTGATCTGTAACTTAAAGATAATCAATGATTTATACGATACTTCCTACTATTTTATTAGTACTTGCCTCTTTCGCTCCAAGTACTGCAATTTCTCCTGAACCAAAGATTAGTGCCTCAATTGCTTATGCCGAAAAGTTAGAGTCAACTGTTGATGCTAAAATCGAAATGGCGTACCATAATTTGCATTCTAGTAAATATGCATTACCAAAATTAGAAAGTTTCACGGAGGCTTTGAAAGGATATTATACCTTGAAAGAAAAAGGATTGATAAAGAAAGAAATTCTAACGTTAATCGATTTTAGCTTATCTGCTAATACTAAAAGACTTTGGGTTATTGATTTAGCCACTGGCGATATATTATTTCATTCTCTTGTTGCGCATGGAAGAAATACTGGAGAAGAATTTGCTTCTAATTTTTCAAATGCTTCAGAATCTTTTAAAAGTAGCCTAGGGTTTTATTCAACAGGTGAAATTTATAGTGGTAAACATGGAATGTCACTTAGACTAGATGGTTTAGAAAAAGGAGTAAATGATAACGCAAGAGCAAGAGGCGTGGTAATGCATGCAGCAGATTATGTTTCTAATTCATTTATCAAAAACAACCACAGATTAGGTAGAAGCCAAGGTTGCCCAGCTGTTCCTGCCGAATTATCTAAGGAAATTATTAGTGCCATCAAAGATAAATCTTGTTTCTTCATTTATCATCCTTCACGAGTTTCTAAATTTGGAATAAAATCAATTTCGTAATTTGTCATATAAATTGGCGTCAAGGTTGTAAATATCGTCTCTAAAAATCAATTTATTGTTCTCGCTCCAAGCGGTCCAATATAACAGATGGATGGCCACCTCTTTTTTGATTTTGACAAATTTAGTTCTTTCGTTTTGAAGCGTTTCTGTGATTTTTTCTAAGTTCCAAGACACTGCATCATGGAGTAAATATTCAGTTAATTCTAAAGGATTTTCTACTCTGACACAGCCAGAGCTTAAAGAACGGTTTATCTTTTCAAAATAATCCCTATGATTTGTGTCGTGTAAGTATACTGAAAAGCGATTGGGAAAAATAAGTTTTACCATGCCTAGAGAATTAAATGTACCTGGACTTTGTACATAACGATATGTATTCGCTTGAGATAACTGCCATTCGTAAGGACTTACAAATCTTCCTGTAGCATCATAAACCTTAATGTTCGATTGTGTCAAATAAGCTCGGCTCCTCAAAATGGCCGGAATAACATCCTCTCTTAGAATAGTTGGTGGAACTGTCCAAGTTGGGTTAAAAACTACCTGAGTTAAGGTAGACGACAATATGGGAGTTTTTCTTTTAGTTCTTCCCACGATTACTCTGTGGGCTCTCAGCGTATCTTTGTTTTTAACGAGTAGCAACTTGTAATCAGGAATGTTGATGATGAGGTATTCTTGTCCCATTTGTTTGGGAAACCATTTCCAGCGTTCTAGATTGGCAATGACTTGTTCCAAGCGTTGTTTTTTGGAAAAATTAAGTGAAGCGATTGTTCCCAGTCCAATTTTTGCATCAGCAGCTAAACCGTGGCGACTTTGAAATCTTTTTAAGGCCGCAACCATTTCTTGATCATAAATAGGCGTAAGGCTGTCATTAGGTTGCATGTCTTTCCAGTAAATCAATCTTTTTTTGATGTCAATGATGGAGGCAGTGGTGTCGTTTGGTGTTATTATTTTTGTAAATTTTATCGATTTGAAGTTGTCTTTTGGGAAATTGTTTAAGAGCTGAAGTGCTTTTTTTAATCTTTTGTAAACAATATGATTCGGTTTTAATTGCTCTATTTCATAAGTCAATGAATCGCTGTTAAGCAATTGGACCACTGTAGTGTTAAGGTCAATGTAGTTTTCTTTTAAATCCCAATTTTTATATAGTTTTCTTGGATTTACGGTTCCGTTTGTAAGGTGTGCAATGTATTTTTGCAAACTGGAGGTTAGTAAAATATCATATTTCGCCAAACCTAAAGAGTCGAGAGAGGGCGCTTTTTTTTCAAAATCAAATAACGATTTGAGGTTGTAATCTTCTGGTTGTAATCCTTCCTCCTCTGATTTGCTAAGTTCCTCGAGTATTATTTTTCTCTTTTCTTCGGATTGCCAAACGGTTCTGTAATTTGTTGCTTTATAAAAATTGGTGAGGACTTTGTTATTGAATGAAAGTAACAAAGTAGAGTCGATATTGGTTGGTTTTCCTTCAGGTTGAATAACCAACATGGGGATTTCTTTCTTTAAAACTACGGCAATTTTTAGTGATTCTTTTTTACAACTAAAGAAGGAAATCAGCAGTAAAATTATAAATAAATTTTTCATTACTTAGTTTTTTTAGCTTGGTAAAAGGGTTTCCAATTTCTTTCCCTTCAATAAAAATAGACTTTTTGTGAGGCAACTTGTTTTTTGTAATTCTAACTGCTTTTCTTAGGGTTTGTGACTTCATGAAACAGGGTATATCTTGATTGTATTATTTTTTGGGCATAGATATCATTAATTCTTTCGGCCCTTTTCTTTTTTTCGACCCTGTACTTCCTCACATTTGTTGTTGTTTTCCCATGGCAAACAAATCATTTTAGCTCCAATTATAGCAAGCGAAGCGATAAGGTTAAGTGCAAAATACAGTCCAACATGAAGGGTTGTCTCTAAAGTATCACTATTAAATTACGAATTTTCTATCGGATTTTGAACCGTAAGGCAAAGTTGATGTACTTAAAAGGCATCCAAAATGACTGTTTTTTGCTGTTTTGAATTAATTTTTAAATATTTTTTTTGTGTACTATAAAGGTATAATATTTTCATATTAAATTCTTTATGATTTGATTTCCCTTTTTTAAAAAAGAGGCTAGGAGTCAGATTGAGACTTTTTGGGAAATAAATTTGCATTCAAGCAAACTTATTAAGTATATTTGCACCGTTGTTAATGCGAAAGTAGCTCAGTTGGTAGAGCTCCAGCCTTCCAAGCTGGTTGTCGCGAGTTCGAGCCTCGTCTTTCGCTCTAAACTTCAAATTTTTTTTTGAAGTTTCTTTTACTGTTATAATGCGAAAGTAGCTCAGTTGGTAGAGCTCCAGCCTTCCAAGCTGGTTGTCGCGAGTTCGAGCCTCGTCTTTCGCTCCAAAAACCTCAAACATTTGTTTGAGGTTTTTTATTTTAAGGATGTGTGCGAAGTTTATCCCGTGAACGAAGAGATACGGGAAGCCTCGTCTTTCGCTCTTCAAAGCCGAAACTTAATAGTTTCGGCTTTTTTATTGCATTATTTTATAAAACTCAAATCAGTTTCACTTTCTAATTCCACAGGAGTTTGATTTTGTCTAAACAGTCGGGCAGTCAAATTTCCTTTCAAGGTAATTGCATCTCCTTTTACATCCAGCCAGCTTCCTTCTCTCAACCCTAAAACGGGAATCGAGTTATAAGCATGAAACTCTTTTATTCGGGTTTCACGAGTTTCACCCATGTGTTTTGAATTTGTATCTGGATCTAAATAATGAGGATTCAAATTAAACGGAACTGCTCCTAAAGTTTGAAAACTTGGAGGATATACAATAGGCATATCATTAGTAGTTTGCATTGTAAGCCCACAAATATTGCTTCCTGCACTAGTTCCCAGATATGGTGTGCCGTTTTTTATTACTTGTGAAAGGATTGCCATAACATTGTTTTTGTGCAATTGAGATACCAGTACAAAGGTATTTCCGCCTCCCGTGAAAATTCCTTCTGCGCTTTTTACAGCTAATGCAGCATCTTCAAACTCATGAATTCCTATCACTTTTTTATTTATTTTGGCGAAAGCCAATGCAACACTATTGGTATATTCTTTATGCGAAATTCCACCTGGTCTTGCATAAGGAATAAAAAGAATGGTCGAACAGTTTTTAAAATGCAATTGTAATTCAGGCAATAAATACTCCAGATAATCCTCGTTTGCGAGTGTTGAGGTACTTGCGATTAGTATGTTTTTCATTTTTGTGGATAATTTGTGCTAAAGGTATTAAATCAGTCTTTTTTATTTGTAGTTTTTAATTAACATTTTTTTACCAACTCATTAGTAGTTAATTTAGATCGCATTAAGATACTTTTACAAAGGGTCAATAACCGCCTTAAGAAAGATGCTAAAAATTGTTTATTTATTTCTGGTTTTTGCAGCGACAAATGTGCTGGCACAACAACAGTCTCTAAAGCAATTGAATGGAAAAGTTACTGCTGATGCTGCCGTTTTAGAAGGTGTTTATGTCCTTAATAAAAAAACAGATAAGGTTACAATTACAAGTCAAAATGGTGATTTCAATATACAAGCAGCCGTTGGTGACACTTTATTGTTTAGAGTAGCACAATTTAACGAAACGAAAATGAGATTGACTCCAAAAGATTTTGAGCAAGGAATACTTCTGGTAAAAATGATACCCACAATAAATGAATTGCGCGAAGTTGTCGTGAAAAACGACATTAATGCAACAGCAATGGGAATAATTCCAAAGGGGCAAAAGTCATACTCAGCAGCAGAACGAAAGTTATACACTGCTAGTGATCTTAATGCTTCTGCAACTGCTGGTACTATGATGGGAGGGTCTGTTTCGGCTGATCCATTATTAAATTGGATTTCGGGAAGAACGAAAATGCTGAAAAAAGGACTAGAAGTCGAGAAGAAAGAATCCTATTTAAGACAATTAGAGAATTTGTTTACTGCGGATTATTTTGTGACTACATTAAAAATACCGGCTGAATATGTCAAAAGATTTGAGTATTACAGTGTAGAAAACGAACAATTTGTAGCGGTTCTGAAGTCTAAAAATGTAACAATGGCTGGTTTTTTATTAGGAGAATTAGCGTTTAAGTATAAACAAATAATTGCCAGTGAAAATTAAACATACACTACAGTTGTTCCTCTTTTTGTTGGTGCAAGTTTCTTTTGGACAAACAGAAGCAGTAAAGGAGATTCAGGGAAAAATTAGTGCTGATTCTGCATCCGTGGATCGCATTAATATTGTGAATTTAACAGCAGAAAAAACAACAATTTCAGATGCAAATGGGTTTTTTAAAATCCCCGTTAAAGCAGGAGATATTTTGGTGTTTACTGCCGTTAATTTAGAATCAGTTCGCAGAAAAATAAACCAGCAGGATCTGGAACAAGAAGTTTTTACTTTGCAAATGGTTTCCAAAAGTATTATTTTGAAAGAGGTTGTCATTAACGAGTCGGCTATTTCGGCGGAGAGTTTAGGAATTATTCCTTATGGCCAAAAAAAATATACAGCTGCAGAGCGGAAATTATATACAGCAACTTCTGGTGGAGGAATCGATGGATTACTAAATACTATATCTGGGCGAAAAGCCATGCTGAAAAAAGAAATCATTGTTGAAAAAAAAGAGCAGCTTTTGGCTAGAATTGATGTGCTTTTTGAGGATAACTATTATACCGCAACTTTAAAAATACCCGCCGATTACATCAAGGGATTTCAATATTTTTGTATTGAAGATTCTGATTTTGCAAGTGCATTAAGAGCAAAAAACAAGACTTTAACGATGTATTTAATTGTAAAATTAGCTGAAAATTATAACGAGATCATTATTAGTGAAAATAAGTAAAGTTTTTGCGTTCTTTTTATCTTTGGTTTGCCAAATATCTTTTGGACAAGCTGCCGATGAAAACCTACTTCATGGGAAAATTACAGTTGATTCTATAGGTGCCAATGGGATTAATATCTTAAATTTAACAAGCGGTAAAACTTCTTTAACAAATAGTGACGGTACTTTTTCTATTTTGGCAAAGGCCAATGACATACTTGTTTTTAAAGAGGTAAGTCTTAAAACCTATGAAAAAAAGATTAGCAGCACTGATCTAATACGCAATCGATTGGTATTGCAGATGCAGGTTAAAACGAATGAATTGAAGGAAGTGATTGTTAAGAACAAGCAGATTTCGGTGTTTTCATTACGTATTGTAGCTAAAGAACCTGTAAGATATAGTCCTGCAGAAAGGCATTTGCAGACCGCAGGAGATTTCAAACCAATCATGTTATTGCGTATTTTGGGTGGTGGAATGCCATTAGACCCACTTATCAATAAGATTAATGGTAGAACGAAACGGCTTAAGAAATTAGTTGTCGTAGAGAAAAAGGAAATGAATATACAATTGATTTCAAAATTGTATCAGCAGGAATATTTCACGCTCCAATTAGGGATAGCTGCGGAATATGTAAATGGATTCAAGTATTTTGCCGTGGAAAATGATAAGTTTGTCAAAGTTTTACATTCTAAAAATGAACAAAAAACTTCATTTTTTTTGATAGCTTTGGCAGAAGATTATAAAACTTTATTGCAAAGTAAAAACTAACATAATTAACAATACCAAGATGAAAACTAAAATAGTACTACTTTGTTTGATTTTCTTTAGCCAATTCACTTTTGGTCAAAATGGAAACAGGAAATCTTTACACGGTCAATTTACAAATGAATCCGCATTGGTAGACAACGGATATGTTTTTAATTTGAACTCTAAAACCCGAACTTTCATTAGCAACCAAGGTTTTTTTGATATTTTGGCGAAAGCCAAAGACACGCTGCTAGTCTCAAGCCCTGCTTTCAAGTCTAAGAAAATTGTGCTTGAGGACAAAGATTTTACAAAACCTTTGTTCGTAGTCTTACTAGAAGCACAAACAACGCTGCTAAAAGAAGTAATTGTGAAAGGAAAAACAGATATAAAACCCGCCATAGGAAATTCTCAAGGCATTGTAGACATCGAATTCATTGACGATGCAAAATCGTCGCCAATAAATAGAACAATGCCGTTAAATGGAACTATTGAAAACGGAATGGATTTTGTTAGAATATTCAAAATGGTTTCTAAAGTATTTAAAAAAGATGTGGCGGTAAAAGAAGGACCAAATGCGCTAGTGGATTTTTCGGATGTTGTTTCGAAAGGATTAGACCATTATTTTTTTACCAATACCTTGAAGTTAAAAAGCGAAGAAATTGCACTATTTCTTGATTATTGCGAGAATGATCCAAAATCAAGAACCCTACTTAAGCAGCAAGATGAATTCATGCTGATTGATTTTTTAATCACCAAGAATGAAGAGTTTAAAAGAATTACTACTTTTGAAAAATGAAAAAAACAATATTAATTACTTTTTTTGGCCTATTATTTCTAACATTAACTTCATTTGCGGCACATAAATTTTATGTTGCACTGTATCAGGTTAATTATGCGCCGGAAAAGAAAATGCTCCAAATAACGACTCGCATATTTGTAGATGATTTAAATACAGCTATTGGGAAGAAGTACCAAAAGAAAATTAATCTAGGATCAGAAAAGGAAACAGAGGAAGATTTAATTTTTTTTAAAAAATACTTTAACGAAAAATTCAATATTAAAGTTAATGGTCAGGTCAAGCCAATTCATTTCTTGAGCAAAGAGATGGAGGGCGATGTTCTTATTTGTTACTTCAGTATTAAGGAAATTCAAAAAATAAATTCTATTGAAATCTATAATGCAGTAATCACGGAAGGGAACTCAGAGCAGCAAAACATTATGCATTTTAATGTTATGGGTGTTAAAAACACGTTGCTCTTTACGGAGTCAACTTCCAAGGGAGTGTTAAAATATTAATAAATTTAGATAGATCTACTTAAAATTATTATTTTCACCCATTGAAAAACCAGATTCTTACCTATGAAAAAATTATCTTTATTTTTATTTCTTCCTGCATTATTGTTTGCGCAAGAAAAAACAGCACCCACCACACCAAAACAAACCGGAAAGTACGACAGCAATAAGTTTAGCCAGATGTACGATTTGCTAGCTACACCTAACATGTTTCGTACCGCTTCAGGAGCGCCCGGTCCAGCGTATTATCAACAACAAGCCGATTACAAGATCAACATAGAGCTTGATGATAAAAACTCTAAATTAAGCGGTTCCGAAACCGTTACCTATTACAATAATTCACCAGATACTTTAGAGTATTTATGGGTACAATTGGATCAAAATCAAGCGGCAAAAACCTCCCAAACGCCTTTGGCAGAAAGTCAAAGAATGGAGCAGGTTTTTCCAGCAGGAAACTTTGCTAATAAATTTTTGAAACAAGAGTTGGAGCGCGGGTTCAACATAGAGTTCGTAAAAGATGCTAAAGGAAATCCTTTGTCTTATACGATCAATCAAACTATGATGCGTATCAATTTAGATACAGCAATGAAGCCGGGGGAGAAATTTTCTTTTGCCATCAAATGGTCTTATAATATTAATAATTATAGAGCAGAAGGAGGTCGTTCTGGATATGAATTATTTGAGAAAGACGGTAATAAATTATATGTAATTGCACAATTCTATCCTAGAATGGCAGTATACAATGACGTGGAAGGATGGCAGAATATGCAGTTTTGGGGAACAGGAGAATTTACGTTGCCTTTTGGAAATTTTGATGTCAATATTACTGTTCCTGCGGATCATGTTATGGAGGCAACGGGAGAGTTGATGAATAGAAGCGAAGTGTTTACCCCAGAGCAAGTAAAAAGATACGAATTAGCATTGAAATCTTATGATAATCCTGTCGTTATCGTAACTCAAGCGGAAGCGGAAGCTACCGAAAAAGGATTTTCAGATAAGAAGAAAACATGGAAATTCAGTGCAAAAAACGTAAGGGATTTTGGAATTGCTACATCAAGAAAATTTATTTATGATGCCATGGCAGTGAAGTTAAACGATAAAACGGTTCTGGCCGTTTCAGTATATCCTAAAGAAGCAAATCCGCTTTGGGGAGAAACTTCTACAAGAACAGTAGCGCATACTTTGAAAAGCTATTCAGCCCATACATTTGATTATCCTTATCCAAAAGCAGTTTCCGTATCAGCAGAAGATCAAGGAATGGAATATCCTATGATTTGTTGGAATTATGGTCGTCCTGACGAAAAAGGAGTGACACCTGAGCGAACTAAAAACGGAATGATTGGAGTGGTTGTTCATGAAGTAGGACACAACTTCTTTCCAATGATCGTAAACTCTGATGAGCGTCAATGGTCTTGGATGGATGAAGGATTGAATACGTTTATGCAATATATGGCGGAACAAGAAATGGGAACCAATTTCCCTTCTAGTCGCGGACCAGCAAGTAAAATTGTTCCTTACATGAGTGGAGATCAAAAATTCTTGGAACCTATAATGTCCAACTCGGAAACGATTGTTCAGTTTGGAGCTAATGCGTATGGTAAACCAGCAACAGGATTGAATATATTAAGAGAAACTATTATGGGAAGAGAATTGTTTGACCATGCTTTCAAAGTATATGCGAACAGATGGAAATTCAAGCATCCTACACCAGAAGACTTTTTTAGAACCATGGAAGATGCTTCTGCGGTAGATTTAGATTGGTTTTTTAGAGGCTGGTTTTACTCTACTGATTTTGTAGATATCGGAGTGAAAGAGGTAAAACAATATTATGTTTCTGAAACTGCTACCAAAGAATTGAAGGACGCTGTAGTTAGAAGAGGAAGATTTGGTCAAGAAAAAGGACCTTTCGTCTATTTAGTTCCTAGTGCAAGCGAAGAGTTATCTGCTAAAGATAAAAAAGCATTAGCCCTAGCAGATGTAAATTTACTTTCGGAATATGTAAGCAAAAATTTTACAGCTGATGAAAAATCAAAATTAAAATCACCAAAGTATTTCTATGAAGTTGAATTCAACAAACCAGGTGGTATGTTAATGCCTATTATCGTTGAATTAACTTATGAAGACGATACAAAGGAAATGTTCAAATATCCAGCTCAAATTTGGCGAAAAAACAATGATACCGCTAAGAAAGTATACGCTACTGAAAAGGCTATCAAAAAAATTCAAGTAGATCCAAAATTAGAAACAGCTGATATTGATGTGACAAATAACACCTGGCCTAAAGAAGAAATAAAGACTAAATTTGATTAAATAAAGACCAAATTATAAAAGAGACTCTGAAAAGAGTCTTTTTTTTTATGAAATAATTAAAAGTCAAAGATTCAAAAAGTAATATCTTTGTAACAATAAAAAACAAAATATATGTTTGGTATAGGTGGAGGTGAATTAATTTTCATCATGTTTATAGTACTGATGCTTTTTGGATCTGATAAAGTTCCTGAAATAGCTCGTACCATGGGTAAAGCAATGGCGCAATTGAAAAATGCTACTAATGATATAAAAAGCGAAATTCAAAAGGGAGCAGAGGCCAATGGTTTTGATGCAAAATCATTTAGTGATATACGAGGAAACATCAGCTCTGAAATTAATAAAGCGAAGGATAATCTACTAGGCGATACTTCTCAATTTAACGATATATCGGCGAACATCACCACAGAAATAAATAAAGCCAAAGACGGTTTACTGGGCGAATCAACTGCGCCATTAGAAGCAACTAAAGAAGTAATTGAAGAGAGTACGGGACCTATAAAACGTCAAGGATAATGCTAGAAAAATTACTCTCTTTAGATATAGAATTGTTTGTTTTTTTAAATGGTTTAGGTTCGAAAGGTTATGACGGCCTATGGATATTCATAACCAAACAGAGCAATTGGATTCCACTTTTTTTACTCTTATTGTACGTTATTTTCAAAAAACTGGGGGCAAAACAGACGTTATATTTACTCATTTTTGTAGCTATACTGGTAACTTTTACCGATCAAATGACCAATGTATTCAAAAATGGTTTTGAAAGACTGCGACCTTGTAACAATCCTGAAATTAATTCCTTTATTCGTGTGGTTCAAGTCAGAGGATCCTTTAGTTTCTTCTCCGGTCATGCCTCAAATTCAATGGCGGTCGCTACACTGATATATTTTACTTTAAGATCGCATTTCAAATATTTTAGTCTCCTGTTTTTATGGCCTTTAGTCTTTGCTTACAGTAGAATTTATCTCGGATTGCATTATCCTCTAGACATTTTATCCGGTTATTTATTTGGATTTACTTTTGGTTTTTTGATGTATAAGATATACAAAACAGCACAAAAACGGTATTTTCCGTTACCCGTAAGAGATTAGTTGTGATTTTATGCCTCCAGAACTTTGGAGGCTTATGTTTTCCCTCAAAAATTGGGGGAATCAACCTCAAGGCAGACTTTTTCTTCGATAATTGTTACAACTAGAGTACTCTGCTTACTGTCAATCCATCTCGAATAGGCAACAAGACGGTTTCTACTCTTGGATCATTTGCTAATAACTGATTGTATTCTACTAACACTTTTGTACTAAAATCTTTGGGATTTAAAGGTTCTAGAACTTTACCGCTCCACAAAACATTATCCGATAATATAATTCCTCCCTTATTCATTCTTGGAACAATCAATTCAAAGTAGTTCAGGTAATTCTCTTTGTCTGCATCAATAAAAACTAAATCGAATTTTTGATCAAGGGTCGGAATGATGTCAACTGCCTCTCCTAAATACTGAAATATTTGTGCTCCCCAAGGTGATTTGTCAAAATGTTTTCGTTGAAAATCCACTAATTCTTCTTTGATGTCGATGGTGTGAAGTGTTCCATTTTCCTGCATGCCTTCGCATAAACACAAGGCGGAGTACCCTGTATAAGTTCCAATTTCAAGAATATGCATCGGCCGAATGAGTTTAGCCAACATGCTCAAAACGCGACCTTGAAAATGACCGCTTAGCATTCTTGGCAGCAAGATTTTTTGGTAGGTTTCTTTGTTTAAGGCAGCTAGTAAAAGCGGTTCTTTTTCGGAATGTTGCTCGATATAATCTTCTAATTCTTGGGAAATGAAATGCATTATTCAATTTTTTTTCAATGGAGTACAAAGTTATCAAATTATCAAAACAACAAATCAACAAATTGTCATTAAATTTGCACCATGGAAATGGAGAAAAAAGACGTACGAGCCTTATCAAAAGAACAATTACGAGATTTTTTTGTTGCTAATGGCGATAAAGCCTTTCGTGGCAATCAAGTCTATGAATGGTTGTGGAGTAAAGGAGCACATAGTTTTGAGGATATGACTAATGTTTCTAAGGGAACACGAACGATGCTAGAAGCTAATTTTGTTATCAATCACATCAAAGTCGACACGATGCAACGCAGTGAAGATGGAACAGTTAAAAATGCCGTTCGGTTGCACGATGGATTGGTGGTTGAATCAGTTTTAATCCCTACAAATACCAGAACGACGGCTTGTGTTTCCAGTCAAGTAGGCTGTAGTTTAGATTGTAATTTTTGCGCAACAGCGCGATTAAAAAGAATGCGCAACTTAGAACCTGCTGAGATTTACGATCAGGTAATTGCCATAGATAAAGAAAGTCGGTTGTATTATAATCATCCCTTGTCGAATATTGTTTTTATGGGAATGGGAGAACCGCTCATGAATTACAACAATGTGCTGAAGGCAATCGAAATGATTATCTCGCCAGAAGGTTTGGGAATGTCACCAAAACGAATTATGGTATCGACTTCGGGAGTTCCTAAAATGATTAAAAAACTGGCTGATGATGACGTTAAATTCAAACTCGCTGTTTCTTTACACTCCGCTATTGACGAAATTCGTTCTAGAATTATGCCGTTTAGCACTAATTTTCCGTTAGCTGATTTACGCGAATCATTAGAATATTGGTACCGAAAAACCAAAAGCAAAATCTCATACGAGTACGTGGTTTGGAAAGACATCAATGATAATAAAGAATCCATTGATGCATTAGTAAAGTTTTGCAAATACGTTCCTTGTAAAGTCAATTTGATTGAATACAATCCTATTGATGATGGAGAATTTCAACAAGCTTCAGAAGAATCCATAAATGCCTACATCCAAGCGCTGGAATCAAGTGGAATTGTTGTGAAAGTAAGGCGCAGTCGCGGAAAAGATATAGATGCAGCTTGCGGCCAATTGGCAAACAAAGAAGCTGAATAAAGCAGGATCACTATTTTTAATATGCAATCCTGTTTTAGTTTTTATTTTTCTAATATAATTTCTGTAGCGACTCCATCAATCGTTAGTAGGGCTAAATTATCGCATGTTCCTTTGCCAAAGTCCAAGGTTCCTTCAGATTTATTTTTTGTGATTGTAAGAATGCCTTCTACGGGAAATATGGATTTACAGCGCAACACGTAACGCAGTGGTGTTGTGATCACACGGCTAATGGAAGTTCCATTTGGAAACAGAGTAGTGCTATTCCCTGTTACCAGAAAAATAGTGTCTTCCCAGCTAAGAGGCGTATTGTTACCTTCAATTATTTCTTTTGTTTTAGTACCTGTCCTAGTATAAATTTTTCCGTCTTCAAAAGTTATTTTCATATCAACGGTAAATATTGAGACAGGATGGACTACTGCAAGTAGTTTAGTAGTTTTTAGGGAATAACGGATGGATTTATTGCCCTGCAACAGTTTGCCATTGTGATAAAAATTATCAAAGCTATAGGATAAAGTCCTTTCTGCGGCATTAAAATCATTGGAAAATCGGATAATAATTTTTCCTTTTATACTGTTGCCGTTCGGCAGCGTGCAGTCTCCAGTACCAAAGTCGATTGTTCTCGTCCAAGAACCATTGGCTAATAAAGTTGTAATTGTTGCACAAGTAGGTAAAATACTTTTGATAGTGGTTTTAGTTTTGTTAGCAGTACTTTGTTGCACCGCATACTGATCTTCAACTATATTTATGATGTCATCTAAGGAAGCATCAATTTTAGAATCTACAGTAATATCTTTAACCGATAATGCAGCAGTATTTTCAATTTTATCGCTACTGTCACAACTACTGAAAAAATGTAGAGATAAAAAGGTGATGAGTATTATTATAGTTGTTTTCATGATAAAACCATTAAGTTAATCTATTAGTAATCAAAGTAATAATACAAATTTAGATTCTTAGCTTGCTAAATTTTTGTTTTTGTAATTTTATTCATCGGTAGTAAAGAATTCAATTCTAAGTGTAAAATAGATAACGTTCTTTTATTAAAAATAGTATCTTTGAACTCTAATGAATGTGACCTCTCAAATTAAACAACCTATTTTCGATGAAATGGAACTTTTTGAAAAAAAGTTCTACGAATCGATGACCTCCAATGTGGCGTTGTTAAATAGGATTACCTATTATATTGTAAATAGAAAAGGGAAGCAAATGCGGCCCATGTTCGTTTTTCTAACAGCTAAAATGGTTTCGGGAGGGATAATAAATGAACGAACCTATCGAGGCGCCTGCGTTATCGAATTGATTCACACCGCAACATTAGTTCATGATGATGTAGTAGATGACAGTAATCGAAGAAGAGGTTTTTTCTCCATCAACGCACTTTGGAAAAATAAAATTGCAGTTTTGGTTGGGGATTATTTGTTGTCCAAAGGATTGTTGCTTTCTATTGATAATGGTGATTTCGATTTACTCCGAATTATTTCTGTCGCTGTGCGCGAAATGAGTGAAGGCGAGTTACTCCAAATAGAAAAAGCCCGAAGATTAGACATCACAGAGGATGTATACTACGAAATTATTCGCAAAAAAACAGCAACCCTTATTGCTGCCTGTTGTGCCCTTGGAGCAAAATCAGTTATTGAAGATGAGGTTCAGGTAGACAATATGCGAAAATTTGGGGAGCTTATCGGTATGGCTTTTCAAATTAAAGATGATTTATTCGATTATACCGATGAAGCCATAGGGAAACCAACCGGAATCGATATCAAAGAACAAAAAATGACCTTGCCACTTATTCATGTTTTGAATACTACTACATCTAAAGAAAAGAGTTGGTTAATTAATTCCATCAAAAACCATAATAAAGATAAGAAACGCGTAAAAGAAGTTATTGCTTTTGTGAAAAACAATAACGGTTTAGTTTATGCGGAACAAAAAATGGTTGAATTTCAGCAAGAAGCACTTTTATTGCTGGATAATTATCCTGATTCCGAGTTTAAAGACGCACTGATCTTAATGGTCAATTATGTTATTGAAAGAAAAAAATAGAATCATTTTGTTATTCTGATGAAGGAAGAATCTCAGTAAACCCTTTTTTTTAATTTAATTTTATTGCTATGCAACCTTTTTGCATTGTAAATCGTCTATGCTAATAGAAGTCAGTTTCACTATCAAAAAATGAATTGCATAAGCAGTGAAAATATTGAAATTGAATTTTGCCATTGCATTTATTTATGAAAGTAATCAACTTACATCAAGAGGAAAATGAATTGATCCTGTTGGCTGTCGAAAACAATCGACAAGCACAACAGCAGATTTATACTCAATTTTCTCCAAAAATGTTAAGCGTTTGCCGCCAATATATAAAAGACATTCATCAGGCCGAAGATGTTATGATTACCGCTTTTATGAAAGTGTTTACAAATCTGCAGAATTTTCAGCACAAAGGAAGTTTTGAAGGCTGGATTAGAAGAATTATGGTCAACGAATGTATTTCTTTTATTCGAGTGGAGAAAAAGTTGAAATATGTTGAAGATGAAACTTATTTTGAAGAAAGTTTCAACAATACTGAAAGCCAATTTGCAATTGCTGACATTCAATTTTTGATAGACAGTTTGCCGGTCGGCTACAAAATGGTGTTCAATTTGTATGCTATCGAAGGATTCAAGCATCATGAAATTGCCAGTATGTTAGGGATTAAGGAAGGAACATCAAAATCGCAATTGTCACATGCTAGAAAAATGCTGCAAGCACAGATTAATACCTTAAAAAATTACGAGTATGGAACCGAATAAATTAGATCTTGAAATAAAACAGAAGTTGGAATTTAGAACTATTCAGCCCTCTGCACAAGCTTGGGATCGATTAGATGCTATGTTAGATTCTGCTGAAAAAACAAAAAGCAAACGCAATACTAATTGGATTTATATTGCTGCAAGTTTTATAGGTTTTCTTCTTGTATCTACTGTTTTTTTTAATGGAGTTGAAACTGTAAAAATAGATTCGACAGCTCCAATAGTTTTAGAAGAGAAATCAGACGAGAATAATTTGGAAAAACCAGAGATAGTAAATAAAGAGGTTGTGCAGCGCCAGATTCAAAAAGGAATAACGAAGGAGTATAAAGTTGTTGCTGAAAATAATACCGTGAATAAGCAGTCAAAGCAACTTACTAAAAAAGAAGAGAAAGTGTCAAACAGCAATCCATCACGAGCAAACGAATTTTTAGTCTCTGAAAATAAGAATTATGAATCAAGCAGCAGCAATAGATACGTTTCAGCAGAAAAATTATTAGCTGAAGTTAGTAACACTACGTTTGAACCTAACACAAGTAATAGATCAATTGAAAAAATCAGAAAAACTATTTCAATAGATCCAAATAGTTTGTTATCTAGTGCTGAAACAGAATTAAATCAATCATTTAGAGAATCGGCATTGGATAAATTCAACAAGAATTTTAATGCTATAAAAACAGTTTTAGTCAATAGAAATTACGAACAATAAATAAAAATCAATCATCAATCAAAAAACGAAAATCATGCAAAAAATTATTTTAATCACAGTAATTGTGTTGTTTTCTTTACTAAGTAAGGTAAACGCTCAAGGAGTAGATGCTATCAAAAACAGTTCAGACTGGCATTACAGGGGTTCAAAATCAGAAAGTTATGAAATGGGGCAAGTTTCAGGGGCTGAAAAAAACAATCAAACGGTTTACAAAATTAAATCGATTCAAAGTAAAACGAATGGTTTTGGTACTATAATGAAAACCATAAAACCGGATGCATTTTTAGGAAAAACAGTCAAAATGACTGCGTATGTAAAAAGTGAAAATGTAAAGTCATGGGCAGGGTTGTGGATGCGAGTAGATTATTACACTGCAGCAGTTTTAGCTTTTGATAATATGCAAAGAAGACCCATCAAAGGGACTAAGGATTGGACTAAGTATGAAGTGGTTTTATATGTTCCAACTGAGGCAACAGCTATTTCGTATGGTGTTTTATTAAATGAAACAGGACAAATTTGGTTTAAGGATCTAGCAATAGAAATAGTTGAGGACTCCCTTGAAGAAACCGGACAAAATAAAGGAAGAGACCATAAAGCAATTTCCTTTGAGACCAAAGCCAAAGCTATTAGTAACGAAATTAAAGCCATTACAGATAATGAAAAAAACGCCCTAAAAGTGGCTGTAGATTTAATTGATAGGGACTTAGAGAAGGGTGTAATTACTAAGGAGCAAGCAAGTGACCTTAAAATGGAGAAGGCAAAAATTCATGCTGCGGCCATTGAGGCAAAAGTGGGTGATGAACAAGCAAAGTTAAATCAATTGGTGCAAGATAAAGTTGATGGAAAAGTAGTAGATGAAAAGGATGATAGAAGCGGAGGTCGAACGATTATTCTAGGGAATAACCCAAATTCAATTGGTTCTCAAACCGAAATTAATATCACTTCCATGAAGGTTTATAATGGTCAGGAAGATAAGGAAGAGCGCCAATCAAAGCGAACTACTACGCAATTTGTACTCGCTAATGGATTGAATAATGTAGTGACCGATGGCTCAGTACAAAAATCAGATTTTAGGTATTTAGGCTCACATTTTTATGAATGGGGATTGACTTATAATACCAGAATTTTAAAAAATAACAATCTATTACACGCAAAATATGGATTTTCTGTAATGTACAATAATTTGCGAGCTTCAAATAATAGGTATTTTGTAGCGGATGGAAACCAAACAAATCTGGAGGCAAATCCAATTCGTCAGGATGATTCTCGTTTCAAGAATGTAAATTTAGTATTTCCAGTGCACCTAGAATTTGACTTCACAAAATCCAAAGAAAGAGATGGGAAGACCTATTTTAAAACACACGATAGTTTTCGTGTTGGTTTAGGAGGATACGTTGGTACAAATCTAAAATCGAAGCAATATGTAAAGTATGATAGTGATGAATATAAGTCAAGAGAAATAACTAAAGGTAATTTTAATGTTGATAGTTTTGTATATGGATTAAGTACTTATGTAGGATATAAAGCTACTAGTTTGTACTTGAAATATGACTTGAATCCTTTGTTTAAAGATAATGCTGTGAAGCAAAATAATGTTTCTCTAGGGTTGCGTTTTGACTTTAATTAAATTTTAAAAAGGAATTATAAAAGTTAAATATGTTGATGTTAAGGGAGCAATAACTTCATAAGTTAATGCTGTTATTCAGGAGATAAGGGAAGGAAAAGTGAAATTTTTGTTCCCTTATTTTCATTTGAAATAATACTGAAAACACCTTTTATCTTTTTTATTATAGTCTTACTTAAATAGAGGCCCAACCCCAATCCTTGTTGCTCTCTTTCATCACGATTGAATTGTTGCGCCGCATTTATGGTATTTAATTCTTTGGGACTGAACCCAATTCCAAAATCGCGGATGATCAATTCATAATAGGTGTCGTTATATTTTTCTCCAGAAATAATTATAATTGTATTGGTGGGCGAAAATTTTAAAGCATTGTCAATCAATTCAAAGAGTATGAAATTTAGGTTTTTTTTACTAATTTTTAAATTTGCTTTGTCAATTTCAAAAGTGATTCTATTTTCTTGATTTTTATAGGTAGTGAGAATTTTCTTTTTTGTTTTCCAAAATACATTTAGGATTTCACACTGTTCATTATCTGAAAAATTCAGTTCATTATTTTTTAAACTTTCATAAAGAATTAGGTTCTGCATGGTTCTATTCAAGCGTTCTCCAGATATTTTTATAGCATTATAAAAAGTTTTCCGATCTTCTTTTTCCAAATTATTTACGTTGTCAAGTAAGAGGTCTATGGAGCCTAATATGCCGTTAAGAGGCGTATTGACTTCGTGTAAAAAATATTTTTTTTCGCCCACATAAAGATTATTGTGAACATTTTTTATTTTCTGGAATCGATCAATTTTTGTTGCTATTATATTTAATAATTCTTTTGTTTTAAAGGGTTTTGATATAAAATCATCTGCTCCATTGAGCATGCATTTTCTCATTAGATTATTTTCCTTTTTTGCGGTCATAAAAATAAAAGGAATGGCTACTAAAGACTTATTCTCTTTTATTATTTCATGGAATTTTGTACCGTCCATGATGGGCATCATTATATCACATATTATTAAATCTGGAATCCAATACTCTATAATATCTAAAGCTTCTTGTCCATTGTTGGCAGATTTCACCTCGTAGTTTTTGTAGATAAGAAATTCAGTTATGGTTTCTCTGATGTTTAGTTCATCGTCAACCAAAAGTATTTTGTTTTTGTTCATAGGAATAAGGATAGGAATAGGTTGCTAGAAACCCCTTTTTAGTATGTAAATTTATAGCTTCAGTCGATAAAATAGATTTTGGATAAAGCGCTAATAAACCAATGTATAAAGGTATTTCAATTTTAATTTTAGTTCCAATAAGTGTAAATAATTTAAAAAAAAATAGCTATAATTTAAAATTGGATTAGTTAATTTCACGAAATGAAAAATCAAAAAATAAAAATAGTTTTAATTGAAGATGATTTAGTTTTAGGAAGTTTGATTCTGGAATTATTATTGTTGAATGATTTTATCGTTGATTGGTTCAAAGATGGTCAAGAAGCACTAAAACACCTTCAAAAAAAAGTGCCTGATATCATTATTAGTGATTTTATGATGCCAAATATGAATGGAGAAGAATTATTTTTAAGAATTCGAAAAGACAGTAAATACAATGCTGTCCCTTTTATAATAATTACCGCAAATATGGAGCAAGGGGTTAAATACCGTCAACTTAAAAATGGTGTAAATGATTATATAATGAAGCCATTTAAAGTAAAGGAGTTGATTTATAAAATTAATAATGTAATTGATTTTAAAAAAAATATTGAAAAGAAACTAAGTCCTGACCCATTCTCGAAAGTTACTATAAAGTTGTCTGAAAAAGATTTTATCACTTCAGTGAATACAATTCTATGTAAAAAATTAAAGTCTAAAGTTGATATTGATGAGTTGTCGAAAAAACTTTTTATCAGCAAGTCGACTTTGGATAAAAAAATCAGAAAGCATAGTAACAAAAATATAACCCAATATATAAGGGAGTATAAGCTTGATTTTGCAATTAAGCTCATCGATTTAGGAGAAAGAAATATTCAGTTTTTAGTCGATGAAACTGGCTTTAATTCCTTCTCTTATTTCACTACAAGTTTCAAAGCGTATCAAGGGATGACTCCATCTGATTATATTAAGTCTATTCAAGTGAACAATCTTCCGCAAGGCTAATAAATATCTCAAAATCAGTACCATTTTAAATTATTTCTTTTATTTTTTAATTTATTAGTCAAAACGGAATTAAACTCTTTTTAGGATTTTATATTTAAGCTATAATTCCATGAAAAAGTAAATTATGAACACTCCTCCTTCAGATAGTGATTGGGCTAAATTAGATATTTTGCTAAAAAATAAAGACGAGAATTTAAATAAAAAAATTAATCTCTGTGTCAGCGCAGTCCTCCTTCTTGGGGTGTTTATCGTAGTTTTTGCTTTTTTTATTGTCGCACTATTTAAGTAGCATCTCTGGTTTTTGTACTTGATCGACTTCATTTTAAGTTCAGTTTTACCAATATTACCAAAGGAATTATTTAGATAAATATGGTAAAATCAACTCCTAATCTATATTTTTTACCAACAAATTACTGGTTTTATTAATTGGTGATAAAAAGTAAATCGAAAATTTAATAAGCGAAATGCCGTCTTTATTTAATAGTATTTTGTTGCTATTTAAAATTATCACTACTTCTTTTTAACCTATCCCTTAAAATCTATGTTTAAGTCACGCCTTAATATACATTTGGCTCAAGATTTGGGGTTCTTACCGGACAGCTTACTTAAAATTTGTTAGGAGTAATAAGTTTTTATAATTAAGATTTGGTTGATTAATGTAAGCTGTTTTGGTAGGAATATTATAAGTTAAATGATGCAGCAACATGATTTTAAGTTTAGAAAACAAACATAATAATAATACGCCTAATGATTGTTTTTTTGGTATTGTAGAACAGAAACTATTAGTTTGTACTAACGGACCTAAAATAGGTTTAGACTTGAATCAAATAACCAACATTAGAATTACAAAAAGTAGAGTTCTGTCAATAAATGCTTTAGTGCTAGTTATTCTTTATTTATGCTGGTATGCAATACAAGTTTCTTATAAAATAAATTTCCCGTTGCAAAGTCTTTTCGCGGTACTTGTCCTTTTCTGTATTCGATTTTCTCTAACTCTTCGCTGGTATTCCTATAAGTTAGTACTAAACACAAAAGGTTCTGAGTTTTTAGCAATAACACTATCTAAAAAGCATATTTTCACGCTTATTCATTGCTTGACCAGTTTGTCAATAACAAATTAATTTGTGCTAAAGAGGAAGGTGTGCTTTCTAGCTCGAAATCAAAATTGTATTTGGACTAAAATAGTATTGATTAGCATTCGTTGGTATGATGCAGTGGAAATTCTAAGGTTATTTTTGTGCCTTTTCCTAATTTACTTTCGAGTTTCACAATTCCCGAATTTTTTTCAGTAAATGTTTTTACTATATAAAGCCCTAAACCAGTACCTTGAATCCCATCAGTATTCCTAGCTCTAAAAAAGGTGTTGAAAAGTTTATGCTGATCTATTTTTGGAATCCCGATACCAAAGTCAATAATTTCAACACTAACGGTAGTGTCTCTAGTAAAAAGAGAAAGGACGATGTCGCCAAATCCTTCAGAATATTTAAAAGCGTTATTTAAAACATTGAACAGCGCGTATTCCATTAGATTCCTATCTGCAAGAACAGGAAATAAATTTCCCTGAATGGCTGTTTTTACGGTTCGGCCATCTTTTTGATTGGAGTAACTGGTTTCAATTACATCCAAACAAACTTGCTTTAAGTCGAAAGGAATTGGACTAAAATTAGTCTTTCCTGAATCTTCTCTAGAAATAGTCAATACTGTATTCATTAGTTCGACAATGCGATCTATTTCATTGGTAATGGTGTATAAATGCTTTTGCAGTCGGTCAGAGTTTTTAAATGTTTGCCCTTCAGTATACATTTCTATTAATTCTGCACTTGTTCTAATAGTTGTCATCGGGGTTCTAAACTCATGTGATATGGTCGAAACTAAGTTGGTGCGTAACTCGTTTAGTTTTTGTTCCTGAGCCAGTGTTTTCTTAATAGATTCCTCTGCTTCTTTTTGTACAGTAATTTCTCTTGTTCCTGAATGAAAACTAACCGGGATTCCATTTACTTTAACTAAATTAGCTTTGGTTTCAAACCATACGTACTGTCCATTTGTGTTTCTATATCTAGTTTGTACGGTCACATCTTCCTTTTTAGTTAATAAAATTGAAATGTTCTCTTGTAGGTTTTCTACATCATCGGGATGTGTAAATGCTAAAGGTGATTTTCCTATTAAGTATTCAGGACTGTAGCCTAAAAGTTTGTAAACGGAGGGAGAGACATATTGAAAAGTAGTATCTAAATTATGCAAACAAACTAAATCAAGTGTGTTATCTGCCAAAAGTCGGTACCTGTTTTTAGCTTCATTAAGTTGGATTGCTTTATTTCTGAAATTTTCCTCTGTTAGTAATTTGTTTTCTGCTTCTATTTTTTTTCTTTCGGTAATATCTATAATCTGTGGAATATAATGCATAATTGCTCCTTCATTATCCCTTACTACTGATACAGACAAATGAACCCATACTATAGATTTGTTTTTATGGATGTATCTTTTTTCCACATTGAAATTTGGCGCTAAACCTAAAGTCAATCTTTTTTTATTGATTACATCTGCTTCTATATCATCTGGATGGGTCATCATTAGGCAAGTTAATTTTTTAAACTCTTCCTTAGAATAGCCTAATATTTCCCATGATCTTGCATTTGTTTCGATCCAAAAACCATCGAGATCTATAATCGCCATTCCTACAGCAGAATGTTCAAATGCCCCTTTAAATTTTTCCTCACTTATGCGTAATTCTTCACTAACTTTTTTCTTAGTGGTGATATCCGTTTGAGCTCCAATCATACGAATCGCTTTGTTTGATTTGTTTCGGATAATATAGGCCGTATCTATTAAATAAGCATAAGAACCATCAGATTTTAAATAGCGAAATTCATCGTACCAAGTTGTTGCTTTACTTTCAAGTGTTTTGTTGACGTTTTTAAGAACTCTTTCTAAGTCATCAGGATGAATCAGGTTATTAAATTCGGTTACTTTTAAAAAGTTATTTTTGTTATTTATTTTATGACCAAAAAGCTTCGTGTAATTTTCTCCAATTATAAGATTTTCAGATCTTATTTCCCAATCCCAAATTACATCAGATGTTGCTTTAGTGGCATAAGTAAAACGCTCATTGCTAATTTTCAACGCTTCTTCGGTGTTTTTTTGGTGGGTAATATTGTTGAAAGAACAAATTACATAAAGCAATTCCTGATTATTGTTAAAAATGGGTATAGCATCAACCAATAACCAAACCAAATCTTTTTTGGTTGGTCGATGAACCCCCATTACTATATTGTTGACTGGTTTTAAGGACTGTATGCACTGCGGTACAGGATGTTCTTCCGGTTTAAAGTTGGTGCCATTTTCGTGAATTACCTGCCAGTAGTCATTAAAAGAGGTCTTTCCTAAAAGTTGGTCTTGCGTAAGTCCAAGCATCTCGCAGGCAGCTAAATTATTTTCTAAAATTTCCGAGTTGGGTCCTTGAACCAAAATTCCTACGGCGGTATTATTTAAAATATTTTTGATTAATTCTCTACTTTGGATTATTTCCGCTTCTATGTTTTTACTTTCTGTGATGTTAACACTAAAACCAATCATCATTTTAAAACTTCCATCATCATTAAAAACGGGAGTAAATTTGCGGTTATGATAGGTTTTACCGTCATTTACTGCATGTAAAGTTTCCTCCCAGAAAGAGGTCTCTCTGTTTTGAAGTGTGGCGAGAAACCTTTCTCGACGACTCTTGGCAATGGAGGAATCTCTATTCAGGTGTGCTGCGTATTCAAAATCATCTTTCCCAATGATAAATTCACGAAGTTCTTTGTTTTTAATAGCAACAGGATTTAAATATTGGTATTTATGGTGGATATCAAAAACCACAACATCGGTTGGTAAACTATTCAATATAGTTTCGTAGAAATCTTTTTGTTGATTCAGTTTCTGTTCAGTTTCTATAAATTCTGTGATGTCCGTGCAGTTGCCAATATAAAAAGGTCCTTCATCCTTTTCAAATAATTGTACACAAGAGGAATGCCAAACATAGTGCCCTTTCTTGTGTAGTAATCTATAGGAAATTTGTTTGCTATTTTTTTTATTAAGAGTTATAGAATTGAAGTAGACAGTACACTTTTCAATGTCATCTGGATGGATAAATTGGGAAAAGTTTGTTCCAATAACTTCAATCAATTCGTGTCCCACAGAAGTTGTCCAATTTTTTGATACGTAAGTGAGCACTCCTTCTAAATTAATCTGATATAAAATCTCCTTTGAATTTTCTTCAAACATTTGAAATTTTATTCTATTGTGATTCTTGAGCGCTTGCAACTCTTGGTTCTTTATATTTAGCTGTGCTATAGATTCTATGCTGCTAACGGATTGTTTTATGATTTTTAAATCATTGCAGGACAATTCTCTGGACGTTTTATCTAATATGCAAAGTGTTCCTGTAAAAAGTTCAGATATAGTTATAGGAAAACCTGCGAAAAACTCAAAAAAGGGAACCGACTCAGTATGGTCAAGTGATTGATATCTGCAATCTTTTTTGATGTCAGAAATAAGTAAGACTTCATTGTTTTTTACTAATTCTTCAAAACAAATAATATCGTTTGGATTACTTAAAGTCTCCAAGCCAACCTTAGCTTGAATAGAATGATTTTCATGCTCACGGAATGTGATAAAAGCAGCTGAAATTATACCTATTTCGGAGAGAAATAATAAATTTTCTTCTAATTTTTTTTGGAAGCTAGTATTTAACAGCAAATTAGAATTTGCCTTTTTAGTCTTTGATAAAGGTTTTATTACCATAAAAAGGATTACTTATGAGGTATTAAATTAAACTACTGGTTTGGAAATCATTTGCAAATGAACGCATATTTAATTATAAATGAACCGTGATTAAAAAGGAAATTATGATTCTTGTGGAAATCAATCTTAAAAGTAAGTTTTTTAGCCTTAAATAATATTTAGAATTCAGGTTTAGTGCATTTTAGTTTCTTGAAACTATTGCGAAAGTAGGAAAGTGCAAGGATGTTTGATTTTATTCATTGTACGTATAATTTTGTCGCGCTAAACTTTGTAACTTTGGATTTCCAAAATAAAAATATTGATTTCAAAAGCTACTATAGATACTGTTTTCGAAACTGCTCGAGTTGAGGAGGTTATTGGTGATTTCGTAAATTTAAAACGAGCCGGATCTAACTTCAAGGGGTTGAGTCCTTTCTCTGAAGAGCGCTCTCCATCGTTTATGGTTTCACCCGCCAAAGGAATTTGGAAGGATTTCAGCTCAGGAAAAGGAGGTAACTCTGTGGCTTTTTTGATGGAACACGAAAAGTTTACTTATCCGGAAGCGATTCGCTATTTAGCCAAAAAGTACAATATTGAAATTGAAGAAACGGAGCAAACGGATGAAGAGAAAGCCAATACTGATGTCCGAGAAAGCATGTATTTGGTCTCGGAATTTGCAAAAACCTACTTTCATAATACGCTTTTAAACTCCGAAGAAGGAAAGGCGATTGGGTATTCCTACTTTAAAGAACGAGGGTTTACCAATGAAACAATAAAGAAATTTAGTCTAGGTTATTCACCCGAAGCCTGGGATGCATTTACAAAAGAAGCGCTTGGTAAAGGCTATCAATTAGACTTTCTGGAAAGCACAGGGTTGACAATCCCTAGAGAAGACAGACCGTTTGATCGTTTCAAAGGACGCGTGATGTTTCCTATCCAAAGTATGTCAGGAAGAGTGCTGGGTTTTGGAGGACGGATTCTTACCAATGATAAAAAAGCAGCAAAATATTTAAATTCGCCTGAAAGTGATATTTACCACAAAAGTAAAGTGCTTTATGGGATTTATCAAGCCAAACAATCTATCGCTAAACTGAATAATTGTTATTTAGTAGAAGGATATACAGATGTAATTCAGTTCAATCAAGCGGGAATTGAGAATGTCGTTGCTTCTTCTGGTACAGCATTAACACCCGACCAAATCCGATTAGTAAACCGATTAACAAAAAATATCACCGTGCTTTTTGATGGCGATGCAGCAGGATTACGTGCTTCTATCCGTGGAATCGATTTGATTCTAGAAGAGGGCATGAACGTGAAAGTATGTACTTTTCCTGATGGAGAAGATCCAGATAGTTTTGCCAAGAAAACATCCTATGAGGATTTAATTTTATATTTAGAGAATAACGCCAAAGATTTTATTCAGTTCAAAGCATTTCTTTTGATGAATGAAGCTAAAAATGACCCTATCAAAAAAGCTGATTTGATTCGGGATATGGTTGTTAGTATTTCGAAAATTCCAGATAGAATCCAGAGAGAAATTTACATTCAAGAGTGTTCTAGGATAATGGATATTTCAGAACAAGTTTTGCAAAGTACTTTAGCGCAATTAGTCCAAAAAGAGGTTAATGAAGTGGACAAAAAGCAAAAACAAGTTCAAAAGGCGTTTGACTTTGTGAAAAATGAAAGTATAAATCCAGCGGATAAAGTGGATTCTCTTTATCTATTTGAACGGGAGATTATCAAAGTTCTTTTGTTATACGGAAACAAGACAGAGAATTTTGAAGAAGTATTGATGAAGGCCAATGAAGAAGGAGAAATCATAGAAGTTTCTGAGATGAAAGAATTAAAGATTTTTCAAAAAATATATTTAAGTTTACAAGAAGATGAAGTAGAGTTTACAAGTCCAATATTCAAGGAAATTTATGGTGATTTAATTAATTATTACCTTCAAAACGAAGATTCTGGTGTGGAAAAATATATAAGTCATTTGCAGGCGGGTGTTCCTCAAGAGGTAACAAGTATTATGATGGAGGATGAGAAATACGTATTGCACGACTGGATTGGTCAGAATATATTTCCAAAAACCAAAGAAGAAACACTAAATCAGAGTATTTCGGATACGTTGTTTACTCTCAGATGGTTCTTACTCAGTGAGATTATCGAAGATTTAAAAAATGCGGTGTCAAATGAACCAGATTCTGATAATATGGAATCCTTAACCATGGTAATGAATTATATCGAACTTAGAGGAAAATTTTCAAGGAAATTAGGAAGAGTCGTAGTGCGCTACCATTGAAAAACACAAAATTTCAAGTTTTCATCAAGTGGCAAGAATAAAAAAGCGCTGTGACATCAGAATCAAATTCGGATGTTACAGCGCTTTTCGTAATTCGTAATCTTTTTTTAGTTAAAAAAAAACAGGAGGAGTATCCTTTAGCTAGTGCTAAACAATCTCTAGTTTTTTTGCTTTTTCTACTAAGTCTACTAAATTGGTAACGTTTAGTTTTGTAAGCAATCGCAATTTGTACGTACTGATCGTTTTTTCGTTGAGTCCTAAAATTTCAGCAATTTCATGATTCTTTTTTCCTCCACTTAAATAACGCAATACTTCCACTTCTCGATTGGACAGCTTACGATACAAACGCTCACTCTTGCTTTGTTTAGCAATCAACGCTAAGTTTTTCTTCACGGTTTCGTTCATTATGATCTTACCTTGATAGACTTTAATGATAGAAATACCTAAAGTCTCTAACTTTTCTGATTTATGCACAAAGCCAGATACTCCAGCTTTTATGGCATTTGGCGCATAAATTTGTTCAGAAAGACCACTGAAGATAATAATTTTTGTTTTTGGAAAATTTTTCAAGACCGCTTTAACCTCAAAAATACTGGAAAGACCTTCCAGCTCCAAATCTAATACTAATACATCAATGTCTTTTGTTTGAAGGATATCCCTCACCATCAGGAAATTGCCCACGTTGGCAACTATTGAGATGTCTGCATTATCTTTAAAGTAAGATTTTACTCCAAAATGCACAACAGGGAAATTATCGGCTATACATACTTTAATCATAATTTTTAATTTTTAGAATTGTTTTTAATTGTAATTGGAGCTGTAAAATTAATAAATAAATTCTGTAATTAATTGTAAATCAATATAAAATATGATTTCTTTACTCTTTTATCACAAAACAAACCGGAATTGGTGTCATTTTATGTTGATTAATGGTGTTTAATCGTTTGTAAATTTCGAAAACAATTTTTTCTCTTCCTGAAAAGTCATCCTTATTTTTTCTAGCTTCATCCTGCGTCATTGCCCATTCTAGCTCATCATAACTAGCTCCTAATTGATCTTCATCTGTCCTGTCATCACCAAATAGGCCATCTGTTGGGGAGGCTTCTAATATGGACTCTGGTATTTTTAAAAAACGGCCTAATAAATAGACCTCGGATTTCATTAAATCGGCAATTGGACTCAAATCCACTCCGCCATCTCCATATTTTGTATAGAAACCAACTCCAAAATCTTCTACTTTATTACCGGTTCCGGCAACCAACAAGCCATGAATTCCAGCAAAGTAATATAAAGTGGTCATTCGTAATCGTGCGCGAGTATTGGCTAGTGCTAAGGATACTTTGGCTTCATTTGAATCGCCAGGAACTGCTGATTGGAAGGTGTCAAAAACACGGGTTAGGTCCGCTTCAATACTAGTAACATTAGGGAATCGTTGCTTTAACTGTTCAATATGTTCTCGTCCTCTAGTGACATGACTTACTGCTTGATGGATTGGCATTTCTACGCATAAAACCTGCAATCCTGTTTGAGCGCACAAGGTTGAGGTAACGGCTGAATCTACTCCACCTGATATGCCTATAACAAATCCATTTACCTTTGCATTCTCAGCATAACTTTTCAGCCAGTTTACAATTTGGATATTCACTTTTTCAACTTGAATTGTACTTTTTTTAGTCATAATAGTTTACGTTTTAAAAAGCAGGAATGTATATTTGCAAAATAGTTGTCTTGTGCTTTCGTTTCCCAGAATGCTTTGGGAACAAATTTAATTAATATATATGAAAAAATATCTGTTTCTTGTAGTCTTTTGCCTCTTCGTTTTGTCTTGTGACAAGAAAAGTAAAGTTGAAAGTGCTGTAACAGCCATTCCTATGGAAGTGAAGGTAGTACGTTTTGATAAAATATTTTTTGAAACACCGCCACAGAATTTAGAAAAAGTAAAAAAAGAATTTCCTTTTTTCTTTCCTTTAGGAAATGACAACAGTGTTTGGTTAAATAAAATGCAAGATCCTATTTGGAGAGAATTGTATACCGAAGTTCAAAAAAAATATGCTGATTTTGAACCCGTTAAAGAAGAATTAGAAACGCTTTTTAAACATATTAAATACTACTTTCCACAAACCAAAACCCCCAAAGTAATTACAATAATCTCTGAAATGGATTATAAAAATAAAGTTATCTATGCGGACAGTCTGGTCATTGTATCCCTTGAATTGTATTTAGGGAAGGATCATAAGTTTTATCAGTTTCCAAATTATTTAAAACAAAATTTTGAGCAAAGGCAGATTGCGCCAGATGTGGTTTCAAGTTTTGCTGGCCGTAAAATTGCGCCAATACTAGACAAAGATTTATTAAGTCAGATGATTTATCAAGGAAAGCAATTGTATTTAAAAGATTTATTATTGCCTACTTATTCAGATGCCGAAAAAATGGGATATACTCCTGAACAAATAGTTTGGTGTCAGGAAAATGAAAGTTACATGTGGCGTTATTTTATTGAAAAAGAAATGCTTTACAGCAGTGATCAAAAATTAGTCCCTAGATTTATAAATCCGGCGCCATTTTCTAAATTTTATTTAGAAATTGATAATGATTCACCAGGACAAGTTGGAGCATGGTTAGGTTGGCAGATTGTGCGATCTTATGCAAAAAATAATGAATTGCCTATTGCGGATTTGTTGAAAACAAATGCGAAAGAAATTTTTATTAAATCAAAATACAAACCCAAGAAATAATGTCAAATAAAAACACATCAGAAATTAAGTTTCTAGTCGAATTAGATGAAAATCGTGTTCCAGAAAAATTAATGTGGTCTGCAAAAGATGGAGGAGTCGAGTTAGAGGAGGCAAAAGCAATTATGTTGTCCGTTTGGGACAGCAAAGCAAAAGAAAGTATGCGGATTGATTTATGGACAAAAGATATGCCAGTCGACGAAATGAAAATTTTCTTTCACCAGACTTTAGTAGCGATGTCGGAAACATTTAAACGGGCCACAGATGATGAAAAGATGGCGGATACAATGAAAGATTTCTGCGAATATTTTGCTGAGAAATTGGACCTAAAAAAGCAGTAATGTAGTATGCTTCGGTGCTAATAGTTGGAGGAGAAATTCGACCTCGATTAGGAATTAGTTGATTTTATCTGCATTTCAATTTTTCTGCACGGTCAAAAAATAGTCGGAACAGATATCAAAAAAAACGGAGTCGAATTTTAGTAGTTATGTTAAGGGTGGTACTAAAGCAAAAATCCCAAAACTAAATTAAGTTTTGGGATTTTTTTATTTTATGAAAAGTAGCCTATTTCTAAAACTGAGCATTGTTTTTGAAGACCTCTTGATTTACTTCGTCTATATAACTCAATAATTCTTCTTTTCCGGTAGATTCTGTAGCTGAGGTTACAAAATAATGTGGCATTTCGGCCCAGTTGTTAGCAAACATTTTCTTTTTGTAAGCGGCAACATGAGAATCAATTTTCACCTTACTGATTTTATCTGCTTTGGTAAAAACAATACAAAAAGGAATTTCACTTTCCCCCATGTACGACATAAATTCGATGTCTATCGTTTGTGCTTCATGACGGATGTCTATTAACACAAAAGCACAAACTAATTGCTCTCTTGTTTCAAAATAATCCGTGATAAATTCTTGAAAAATGGATTTTGTTTTTTTAGAAACTTTAGCATAACCATAACCTGGTAAATCCACTAGAAACCAATTATTATTAATCAAAAAATGATTAATCAGTTGAGTTTTCCCAGGTCTTCCAGAAGTTTTTGCTAATTTTTTCTGATTTGTTATCATGTTGATCAAAGAGGATTTCCCAACATTTGATCGGCCTATAAAAGCATATTCCGGCAAAAAGTCTTTAGGACATTTGCTTACATCGGAGTTGCTGATAACAAATTCGGCGGTATTAATTTTCATTTTTTCAGGGTATAAAATTCTCCTTCTATGTTTAGTGTACGGCTAAATGAGTATGGGTTAACCAATTTTCTAACAAGCGATTAAATTCGTCGGGATGTTCCATCATGGCGGCATGACCGCATTTGTCAATCCAATACAAAGCCGAATTAGGTAATAATTTATGAAATTCTTCTGCAACATCTGGCGGGGTAACTTTGTCGTTTTTTCCCCAGATAATGCAAGTTTGAACATGCATTTTTGGTAAATCTTTAGCCATATTATGACGAATAGCGCTTTTGGCAATCGTCAGTGTTTTAATCAGTTTAATACGATCATTTACAGATTCATATACTTCATCAATAAGCTCTTTAGTTGCTACTTTGGGATCGTAGAACACATCCTCAGCTTTTTTCTTAATGTACTCGTAGTCTCCTCTTTTTGGATAACTGTCACCCATAGCGCTTTCGTAAAGTCCAGAACTACCGGTTATTACAAGCCCAGCTACTTTTTCAGGATACATTTTAGTGTGGTATAATGCAATGTGGCCACCCAAGGAGTTTCCTAATAGGATCACGCGTTCTAAACCTTTGAATGTGATGAAATCCTTAACGTATTTCGCAAAACTTTTGACATTTGTTTTCAAAATATTTTGCGTGTATATGGGTAAATCTGGGATGATGATTTTGTATCCTCTTGCAGAAAAATAATTGGCCACAGCGTCAAAATTACTGAGTCCGCCCATAAGTCCATGCAAGATCACAATTGGAGTTCCTTCGCCAGCTTCATAATAGCTGTATCTACCTTCTTTTTTATAGTGTTTTTCCATTTTTTGTGAAACCGGATTTTCAATTTTGACAAATATAGGATTTAATAAATAAAAATGAATTTTTACAACAATTTTTAATTGTAAAATTATCGAGATGGCTCCGCTAATTGAAACTTTTTTTTCAAATTTCACATGCTGTTTTGTTCTTTTTAAGGGGTTCTCATAGTATTTAAAAACAGGAATTCTTTGTGTTTTTAAGGTCTATTTTTTATAACATTATGTTTCTTACAAATAAGACAAAGGATGGCTAATCTTTTGACAGTCTATAAATTAAGGGTTTTTGTCCCAAAGTGGTTAAACTTATTAACAAAGTGGTATATAGTGGTAAATTGTGGTAATATTTTTTATATTTTTGCTTTATATCATTTAATACTTTTTGCTTGGATACAATTGTCGGAACATATGAATGTAAAGTCGATGCTAAAGGGAGGCTGCTCATGCCAGCGCCCTTAAAAAAGCAGTTGGCTACTTCACTTCAAAACGGATTCGTTTTGAAGCGTTCTGTTTTTCAGCCTTGTTTAGAGTTGTATCCTATGAAAGAATGGGATTTAATGATGCAAAAAATCAACAAACTCAATCGATTTGTAAAGAAAAACAATGACTTTATTCGCAGGTTTACCGCTGGTGTCAAAGTAGTTGAGATTGATGCTTTAGGGCGATTGTTAGTTCCTAAAGATTTGGTGGCTTACTCCAATATTACTAAAGAGGTAGTTTTCTCCTCTGCTGTAAATATTGTAGAAATTTGGGATAAAGATTTGTATGAAAAATCAATAAGCGGCGAAGATGTAGATTTTGCAGATTTAGCCGAAGATGTAATGGGAAATATAAATGACGACGACAATGGAATATCATAATCCGGTTTTGCTTCAAGCATCAGTAGATGGCTTAAATATCAAGCCTGACGGCATTTATGTTGATGTGACTTTTGGTGGAGGTGGACATTCAAAAGAGATTTTGAAAAGACTCGGTCCAGATGGAAAATTATTTGCTTTTGATCAGGATGAAGATGCTTTAGCCAATGCTCTCGCTGATGAAAGATTTACGTTGATTAATGAAAATTTTAGATTTATAAAACGGTTTTTACGCTTTTATGGAGTAAAAAGAGTGGATGGAATTTTGGCAGATCTAGGGGTTTCTTCCCATCAATTTGATGTTGCAGAACGCGGTTTTTCTACTCGCTTTGATGCAGACTTAGATATGAGGATGAGTCAGAAAAATGATTTGAATGCGTATAGAGTGGTCAATGAATATGACGAGGCTAATTTAAAAAGAGTGTTCTTGGATTATGGTGAATTGAAAAATGCACCCGTTTTGGCCAGAACAATTATAGAGGCTAGAGAACAAGATCCAATCAAGACAACAGATGCATTGAAGGAGGTTTTAGCACGTTTTTTACCAGAGAGAGTCCGAAATAAAATATTAGCTCAGATATATCAGGCCATTCGAATAGAAGTAAATCAGGAGATGGATGTTTTGAAAGAATTTTTAGAACAGTCATTGGAAATATTAAATCCAAATGGAAGATTAAGTGTGATCTCCTATCATTCGTTAGAAGACAGGTTGGTGAAGCGATTTATGAAAAACGGAATGTTCGAAGGAGAACCAGAGCGCGACTTTTTTGGTAATTTTTCGGTTCCGTTCAAAACAGTGGGAAAATTAATCGTTCCAAATAACGCCGAGATTAAAGAAAATAATAGAGCGAGAAGTGCAAAATTACGAATAGCTGAAAAGAGGTAGTTCTAAGCTTCGTAGGTGTAAAGTAAAATATAAACAATAAGTATACCCAATTGCAGATCTTCTCTACTTTAGAGATAGGTTGGGGTTGATAAAAAATGAAAAACGGAGTATACAGTTTACTAAAAGCAAGGTTCCTTGTCAATGAGGATGCGGTTAAAAACTGGCGTTTTATCGTTTTTATAATTCTGTTGGCTATTTTAATGATAGCAAACACCCAACGATTTGAGCAAAAAGTATTTAAGATCGCAGAATTGACAAATAAAGCCAAGGAGTTGCGCTCAGAATTTGTCGATAGGCGCTCAGAATTAATGAAATTAAAAATGGAATCGACTGTTTCAGAGAAAATGATAGAAAAAGAAATTTTCCCATCAACAGTTCCTCCAGTAAAAATAAAAGTTAAAGCAGAAAAAGCGAAAGGGTTTTTAGAAAAATTATGGCAGTAGAAGATAAACACATATCGTACAGAATTTATCTGGTAGCTTTTGGCATTTTTGTCATGGCTATTGCTATTGCTGTGAAATTAACAAATATTCAGTGGGTCGAAGGAGATTATTATAGAAAGTTAGCCAAGGAAAGAACGGTTAGAAACTTTGTGATTCCAGCTAATAAAGGAAATATTTATTCAGCTGACGGAAGTCTATTGGCTACATCAATTCCTAATTATGAAATACGTTTTGATGCTGTTACTCCCAAAGCGGAATCATTTGAAAAAAATGTTAAATCACTGTCAGATTCATTAGCGACAGTATTAGGCAAGTCGTCTAGTTTTTTTGAAAATGAACTCCGCAAAGCAAGAGCTAATAAAAACAGGTATTACTTAATTGCTCGTAATTTAAGTTATACCCAATATTTTAAAATAAAAGGTTTTCCATTGTTTAATTTGGGCGCTTATAAAGGAGGAATTGTAATTAAACAAGAAACAGTGCGAGAGCATCCCATAGGGAAAATTGCTGAGCGCACCGTAGGATATGAGAGAACTTCTAATGGGGAGTCTTATGATGGAAAAGGAATTGAGTGGGCGTTTAGAAAATATTTGAATGGTAAAGACGGTAAGATTTTAAAACAAAAAATCGCCAAAGGACAGTGGAAACCCATTCGAGATATAAATGAGGTGGACCCTCAGGATGGATACGATGTCATTTCAACAATTGACGTATATATTCAAGATATTGCTCATCATGCCTTATTAAAACAGTTGGAGTTATATCAGGCAGATCACGGATGTGTTGTGGTCATGGAAACAAAGACAGGTCATGTTAAGGCAATTTCTAATTTAGGAAGAGCTACAGATGGAACTTACTTTGAAACTACAAATTATGCTGTGGCCGAATCTCACGAACCTGGTTCTACCTACAAACTAGCGGATTTAATGGCGCTTTTAGAAGATAAAAAAGCAGATACTAGTACTGTTTATGATAGCAAAGGTGGCGTAATAGTTTATTCAGGAAAAAAAGTGCGCGATTCACATGAAGGGGGTTACGGTAAGATTTCGTTAGCAAGGGGTTTTGAACTTTCGTCCAATACGGTTATGGTGCAAGCGGTCTATGATAATTACAAGAATGAGCCTTCTAAATTTGTAAATCATCTTAATAATTTTGGATTAAATAGACCATTGGGACTTTCAATTAAAGGAGAAGGAAAGCCTTACGTTCCGCAACCCAGCGATAAAAATTGGTCTAATATTTCCCTTCCATGGATGGCTTTTGGTTACGGAGTATCGATCACGCCAATGCAAACCTTAGCTTTTTACAATGCGGTTGCTAATAATGGTGAAATGGTCAAACCTCAATTTGTTTCTGAAATCAAAGAATGGAACAGAACCATCAAAAAATATGAGAAGGAAGTTTTAAATCCAAGAATTTGTTCTCCAGCAACTATTGCAAAGCTAAAAGCAGTTTTAGCAAATGTGGTAAAAAAAGGAACGGCTTCGAAATTATATTCTAAGGATTTTTCTATGGCAGGGAAAACTGGGACAGCAGCTGTGAATTACGGAAAGGCTGGTGGAGTTGGAAAATATTATGCATCTTCTTTTGTGGGTTACTTTCCTGCTGATGAACCTAAATATTCGTGTATAGTTGTCGTGCATAAACCAAGTACAGCACTCAATAATTACTACGGTGCGGATGTGGCAGGTCCCGTTTTTAAAAGAATTGCACAAAAGATTTTTACCGATGCGCCTTCCACAAATGAGATTAAAAACTTGGACAGAAAAATTCCAAAACAAGAAAATAATTATGATGCTTACTATTCTAAATATCAAAAGAAGCAACAAATAATTCCAAATTTAAAGGGAATGTCAGGAATGGATGCAGTCGCTTTATTAGGAAATTTGGGCATGAAAGTGAAGGTTATAGGGGTTGGTAAAGTTAAAAAACAATCGCTTGAAGCGGGACAGAATTTAGTAAAAAACACAACGATATTATTGGAATTATCATGAGTATACTAAAAGACATATTGTACAAAGTAGCTATCGAAGCCGTGAAAGGTCCGACAGATATCGCCATAAACAAAATGGATTTTGATTCTAGAAAAATAGAAAATAATGACATTTTTGTAGCTATTCGCGGTTCTATTTCTGATGGGCATGATTTTATTGGAAAAGCAATTTTGCAAGGTGCCGTCGCAGTGATATGCGATACCTTTCCGGATACGATCGAAAATGGAATTACCTATGTGCAGGTTAAAGACACGAATTCTGCATTAGCTTTTATGGCTGCAAATTATTTTGGTGATCCGTCGCAAAATTTAAAATTGGTGGGAATAACAGGAACAAATGGTAAAACTACGATTGCCTCTTTGTTGTATCAATTGTTTAAAAAAGCGGGTTATAAAGTTGGTTTACTGTCAACTGTAAAAATAATGGTAGATGATGTTGAGTATAAAGCAACTCATACCACCCCAGATTCTATTACGATAAATTATTATCTGGCAGCAATGGTTGAGAATGATGTTGACTATTGTTTTATGGAAGTAAGCTCTCATGGGATTCATCAAAAAAGAACAGAAGCACTCCATTTTGTGGGTGGGATATTCACTAATTTATCACACGATCATTTAGATTATCATCCTACGTTTGCAGAATATAGAGATGTGAAAAAATCATTTTTCGATCATTTGCCTAAAACTGCTTTTATATTGTCTAACATAGACGATAAAAATGGGCAGGTAATGTTGCAAAATACTGCCGCTAAAAAGTGCACTTATGCTTTAAAAACTTACGCTGATTATAAAGCACAAATACTGGAAAACCAATTATCGGGGTTGCTGCTTAAAATAAATGGAAACGAAGTATGGGTTAAGTTGATAGGAACCTTTAATGCTTATAACCTGCTGGCTATATACGGTACTGCCGTTGAGCTTGGAATGGAAAGTTTAGAAGTACTCCGATTGTTATCTGATTTAGAAAGTGTTTCAGGTCGTTTCCAGTTTATCGTTTCTTCAACTAACATCACGGCAATTGTGGATTATGCCCATACTCCAGATGCTTTAGATAATGTGCTAAAAACTATCAATGCTATTCGTACAAAAAACGAACAACTGATTACAGTTGTAGGTTGTGGAGGAAATAGGGATAAGACCAAGCGCCCTATTATGGCTGGAATTGCATCGGAGCTCAGTGATAAAGCAATTTTCACTTCGGACAATCCTAGAAATGAAGAGCCAGATGCTATTATTGCTGAAATGGAACAAGGTGTAGCGCCTCAAAATTATAAAAAAACATTAAGCATAAGCGATAGAAAGCAAGCTATAAAGACAGCTTGCCAATTGGCGCAGCCGAATGATATTATTTTGATAGCCGGAAAAGGACATGAAACCTATCAGGAGATCAAAGGGATTCGGCAACATTTTGATGATATGGAAACAGTAAAAGAAGTTTTAGAACAATTAGGGAAATGATAGTTTAATCGGTTGCTATTATTTGTTTTGCGAATAGCCATCAGATTGGAAAGTAACGAACAACACAGCAACGATTAACCAAATAAACAACGATATATGCTATACTATTTATTTGAATATTTAGATAAAACATTGGATGTTCCAGGAACAGGGGTTTTTCAGTACATCACGTTTAGATCGGCATTAGCATTTATGCTATCGTTATTACTGTCCACAATTTATGGAAAAAGAATCATTCGATTTTTGCAAGCACAACAAGTAGGGGAGACTGTTCGAGAGTTAGGGTTGGCAGGCCAAAATGAAAAAGCGGGAACACCCACGATGGGAGGGTTAATCATAATTTTTGCCACTTTAGTGCCAGTTTTACTGTTTGCAAAACTGCATAATATTTACATCGTATTGTTGATAGTGACCACGTTATGGATGGGAACGATTGGATTTATTGATGATTATATTAAAATTTTCAAGAAAGATAAAGCAGGTTTAAAAGGGATATTTAAAGTTTTTGGACAAGTTGGTTTGGGTTTGATAGTAGGAATCGTTCTATATTTTCATGCTGGTGTAACTGTAAGAACGGATACAGGTAAAGTAGACGTTTTTAAAACGTCGACGCAAACCGTTATTATGCCTGCGCCCATCGAAGAAAAATCTACGGCAACGACAATTCCCTTCTTTAAAAACAATGAGTTTGATTATGCCGAATTGCTGGCTTGGACAGGGGACGGATATGAAAAATGGGCTTGGTTAATTTTTATCCCGGTAGTAATTTTTATTATAACGGCAGTTTCAAACGGTGCTAATCTAACAGATGGAATTGATGGTCTTGCTGCGGGAACTTCGGCTATTTCGGTACTCGCATTGGGAATATTCACATTCGTCTCAGGTAATATTATTTTCTCTAATTATCTGAACATTATGTATATCCCTAATTCTGGTGAAATGACGGTTTTCATAGCCGCATTTGTAGGATCATTGATCGGATTTCTTTGGTATAATTCCTATCCAGCATCCGTTTTTATGGGTGATACCGGTAGTTTGACAATTGGCGGAATTATAGCAGTTCTTGCAATTGCAGTTCGAAAAGAAATGCTCATCCCTTTATTGTGTGGAATTTTTCTTGTCGAAAATTTATCTGTTGTTCTTCAAGTAAGTTATTTCAAGTATACGAAGAAACGCTTTGGCGAAGGCCGAAGAATATTTTTAATGTCTCCTTTACATCATCATTACCAGAAAAAAGGGTATCACGAAAGTAAAATTGTAACCCGTTTTTGGATTGTTGCTATCATGCTGGCCATATTGTCAATTGTCACTTTAAAATTAAGATAGTATGCGGCTAGTAATCTTAGGTGGTGGAGAAAGTGGTGTTGGTACTGCTATTCTAGGTAAGAAAAAAGGGTACGAAGTTTTCGTATCTGATTTTGGAAAAATAAAAGGAAATTACAAAGAGATTTTATTGATAAATGGAATTTCTTGGGAAGAAGAAAAGCATACGGAGGAGTTGATCTTGAATGCTGCTGTGGTGATGAAAAGTCCAGGAATTCCGGATAAATCTCCAATAGTAAAAAAGCTGAAGGAACGAGGAATTCCAGTGATTTCAGAGATTGAGTTTGCAGCTCCTTTTACGAAGGCAACAATTATAGGTATAACCGGAAGCAACGGAAAAACGACTACAACAATGCTGACACATCATTTGTTGAAATCAGCTGGATTGAATGTAGGATTGGGCGGCAATATAGGAAAAAGTTTTGCTTGGCAGATTGCTGATAATAAATACGATTCCTATGTGCTGGAGTTGAGTAGTTTTCAACTGGATGGAATTATTGATTTCAAACCCCATATTGCTATTATTACGAATATAAGCCCAGATCATTTAGATCGGTACGAATACAAATATGAAAATTACATTGATTCAAAATTCAGAATAACAATGAATCAAACAGAAGATGATTATCTCATCTATGATGCAGATGATGAAGCCATATGCAATTGGTTCAAAACGCACACAACAAAAGCAAAATTAATCCCTTTTTCATTGACTAAAATTTTCAGCGAAGGAGCCTATATAAAAAACAATAAAATGGAAATTAAGATCAGTCAGGAAGAGTTTACAATGGACACAGAACACATTGCTTTAGAAGGAAAACATAATATGAAAAATGCAATGGCAGCAACCTCTGTGGCTAAATTAATGCAAATAAGAAAGGCTACAATTAGAGAAAGTCTTTCTAATTTTCAAGGAGTAGAACACCGTCTGGAAAAGGTTTTAAAAATTCAAAATGTTCAATATATTAATGATTCTAAAGCAACCAATGTTAACGCAACCTTTTTTGCTTTAGACAGTATGAATACACCAACGGTTTGGATTGTGGGTGGTGTCGATAAAGGGAATGATTATAACGAATTAATGTCCTTAGTTCGTGAGAAAGTAAAAGCAATTATTTGCCTTGGTGTAGATAATAAAAAGATTATTGATGTTTTTGGGAATGTGGTTGACATGATGATTGAGGTGGATAACATGAATGATGCAGTTCGAATGGCACAACGATTAACTGAAAAAGGGGACTCTGTATTATTGTCTCCGGCCTGCGCTAGTTTTGATTTGTTTGAAAATTATGAAGACAGAGGGAATCAATTTAAACAAGCAGTTAAAAATTTATAGAAAAGTTTTATCGTATGAACGAAAGTAAACTTTAAAAAGAAAATGATATGAAACAATTAATAGGCAATCTAAAGGGAGATAAAGGGATTTGGTCATTTGTGGCCTTATTGGCCTTGTTTTCGTTTATGCCTGTTTTTAGTGCAAGTAGTAACTTGGCCTATTTAGGGCATGGAACAGGAAATACTTTAGGGTATTTAGTAAAACATTCGGGTCATATTTTTTTTGGTTTTTTAATCATTTTTTGGGTTCACAAAATTCCGTATCAATATTTTAGATCTATTTCTAAATGGCTGTTGCCCGTTGTTTGGGTAGTATTAGCCATAACAATGATAAAAGGTACAGTGATAGGTGGAGCCAATGCAAGTAGATGGCTTCAGATACCATTTGTAGGTATTTCATTTCAACCTTCGGCTTTTGCGGCCTTAGTTTTGTTTGTATTTGTTGCGCGTTATTTGTCTAAAACAAGAGAGAAACCAATTGATTTTGTAGAATCATTGAAAGAGCTGTGGCTCCCCGTTTTTATTACCTTGATTTTTATTCTTCCTTCGAATTTTTCGACTACGGCATTAATTTTTTCGATGATATTAATGTTGGCATTCATAGGAAAGTATCCTATGAAATATATCGCAGTAATAGTAGGATCAGGCATTGTATTTCTAACCTTCTTTGTTTTGATTTCTAAAGCTTTTCCCGATGCTAAATTTTTTAGCAGAGTAAGAACTTGGGAAAGTCGTATTGAAAATTTTAGTACCGATAAACCAGATGAAGATGATTATCAAATAGAAAAGGCAAAAATTGCTATTGCCTCAGGTAAGATTTATGGACTAGGACCTGGTAAAAGTGTTCAGAAAAATTTCTTACCTCAATCTTCATCTGATTTTATTTATGCCATTATTGTTGAAGAATACGGATTAATAGGTGGATTAGGCGTTTTATCGCTCTATTTGTTATTGCTTTTCCGATTTGTAGTTGCTTCGCATAAAGCCACCACACTCTTTGGAAAATTGGTGGTTATAGGTCTTGGTTTTCCAATGATTTTTCAGGCCATGATTAATATGGCCGTAGCTGTAGAATTATTACCTGTTACGGGACAAACACTGCCGTTGATTAGTAGTGGAGGAACTTCTATTTGGATGACCTGTATTGCTTTAGGAATCATTATTGGTGTAACTAAGAAAGAAGAAGAAATTGCTCAAGAATTAAAAGATACTGCAAAAAGGGAGGAAGCGCTACAAAAATTAATCGATAGAGAGTTAGAAGAAGAGTACGTTTTAGAGGAAGCGTATTCAATCGAAGACAAGGCAAAAAATCCAATGCAAGCAGTTTTAAACAAGTAAGCCATTTTATACCCTTAAATTTTTAAAATAATAGCAACTCAGTAACTTTAAAAAAATGAAACAATACAAATTCATATTAAGTGGTGGCGGAACTGGAGGACATATCTATCCGGCAATTGCTATTGCAAATGAATTGAAGTCTCGTTTTCCTAATGCCGAATTTCTATTTGTTGGTGCCAAAGATAAAATGGAGATGCAAAAAGTGCCTCAGGCAGGTTACAAGATAATCGGACTATGGATTGCAGGATTACAACGAAGACTAACATTTGACAATACTCTTTTTCCAATAAAACTAATTAGCAGCTTGCTAAAGTCGCGCACTATAATCAAGCAGTTTGAGCCAGATGTAGTTATTGGTACTGGAGGTTTTGCCAGTGGTCCACTTTTACAAATAGCGGCAATTGCAGGTATTCCAACTGTGATTCAGGAACAAAATTCCTATCCTGGAATTACCAATAAGTTATTGAGCAAAAAGGCAAAAAAGATTTGTGTTGCTTATGAAAACTTAGAACGCTTTTTTCCAAAAGAAAAAATGATTTTAACTGGAAATCCAGTGCGTCAGGATTTAATTGATATTGATTCCAAAAGAGAAATAGCGTTACAGCATTTTGATTTAGACCCTAAGAAAAAAACACTTTTAGTTTTAGGAGGTAGTTTAGGAGCCAGAAGAATAAATGAGTTAATTGCTAAAGAAATTTTGTTGTTTGCAGCTCATAATGTACAAGTGATTTGGCAATGTGGTAAGTTGTATTTTGATGACTATAAACGTTTGGAAGAGAATGATAATATTCAGATTCATTCTTTTATTGATAAAATGGATCTGGTTTATGCAGCGGCAGATATCGTGGTTTCTCGCGCAGGAGCTTCTTCCGTATCGGAATTATGCATTGTTGGTAAACCCGTCATTTTTATTCCTTCTCCTAATGTAGCTGAAGATCACCAAACTAAAAATGCGCAAGCGATAGTTGATAAAAATGGAGCTATTTTATTGAAAGAAGTAGAGCTAGATTCTCAATTCGGTACTGTATTTGAGTCTTTGATTAAAGATGAGGCAAAACAAAAAATGCTAAGTGATAACATAAAACAATTGGCAATGCCAGAAGCAACAATACGAATTGTTGATGAAATTGTTAAGCTGATAGATAGAAAATAATAGAGATAAAGAAAGAAACGAAAATGAACTTGAATCAAATACATAACGTCTATTTTATTGGAATTGGTGGAATCGGGATGAGCAATTTAGCTCGTTATTTCAAAAATTTGGGAAAACAGGTTTGCGGATATGATAAAACGCCTTCTGTTCTCACAAATGAATTGATGGAAAGTGGAATTGCAATTCACTTTGAAGATAGTATTGATTTGATCCCTAAAGATTTTTTTATCGAGAATACGCTAGTAATTATTACACCGGCAGTACCAGTTACGCACTCGGAATGGAATTACTTCGTGGAAAGAGAGTATGAAATAAAAAAGAGAGCCGAAGTTTTAGGATTAATTACTAAGGATACGTTTTGTTTTGCAGTTGCAGGTACCCATGGAAAAACAACGACATCGGGGATTTTAGGACATATATTATACCAAAGTGGCGCTGACGTCACTGCTTTTATAGGTGGAATAGTTGAGAATTATAATTCAAATTTAATAGGAAGTGGTACAACAGTAACGGTAGTTGAAGCAGATGAATTTGATCGTTCCTTTCTGCATTTGCATCCCAATATTGCTTGCATTACATCCATTGATGCTGATCATCTTGATATTTACGGGACAAGTGAAGCTATTGAGGCGTCTTTTATGGAATTTGCAGCTAAAATAGAGGATAAAAATAATCTTTTCATCACAAAAGAATTACCATTAGAAGGGTTAACGTGTGCGGTAAATGAAGATGCTATTTATAAAGCGTTTAACATAAGAATAGGAGACGGAAGCTATGTTTTCGATGTACAAACACCTACTGAAATAATTAAAGATTTACATTTTGGATTGCCAGGACGTCATAACTTAATGAATGCGGTAATGGCTATTGCAATGGCAAATTTATTCGGCACCCCAACCGATGCCATTGCAAATGCCATTGCATCATTTAAGGGGATAAAAAGAAGGTTTTCGTACCAAATTAAAACAGTAGCTAAAGTTTATATTGATGATTATGCACATCATCCAACAGAAATAAATGCGGTGCATCAAGCTGTACGGGAATTGTATCCCAATCAGAAAGTGCTAGCGATTTTTCAGCCTCATTTGTACAGCAGAACAAGAGATTTTGCTGATGAATTTGCCAAAAGTTTGTCCCACTTTGATGAAGTTCTTTTGTTAGATATTTATCCGGCTCGGGAACTGCCTATACAAGGTGTAACTTCGCAATGGATCATGGATAAGATGCTGCTTAATAATAAGAAATTAGTTGCCAAAAATGATTTGATTACCGCGATATTGGCAAGTGATGCAACGGTAGTTGTCACTATTGGAGCAGGAGATATTGGAGAATTAGTACCATTAATTAAAAAAGCAATCAATGAAACTCTTTAATTGGACCAATATTCGATTGATACTGATGTTTGCATTAGTAGTTTTTCTGTTTTCTTTTACGTCAAAACGAAATGAAAATAGGGAATTGACCAAATCTGAAGTTATTTTTGTTGGAGATAATGACCCCTTTGTTAAACAAGAAACGGTTAATAAATTGTTAATAGAAAATAATAGAGAGGCATCCAGCATTCAAAAAGTTAATTTAGATTTGAATACGCTGGAGACAAATCTCAATGCACAAGAAATGATTGAAAAATCAGATGTCTATGTGAGTATTGATGGTGTGTTAAAAGCAGTGGTGAAACAAAAAACTCCTATTGCTAGAGTTTTTGATAATGGAGGTTCTTTTTATATTGATTACGAAGGGAATAGAATGCCATTGTCAGCTAATTTTACAGCCCGAGTTCCACTTGTTTCAGGAGGAATAAATAAAAATAATAACGAAGATTTAGCCCACTTATTTCGCACAATTTATGATGATGAATTTTTGAAAAAAAACATTATCGGAATTGAAATTATGCCAAATGGTAGCTTAAAAATGCACAACAGAAATTTTGATTATCAAATTGATTTTGGTAAATTGATTAATGTGGAGCGTAAATTTAAAAATTACAAAGCTTTTTTTCAAAAAGCAGTTTTAGATAGTTCGTTGTATAAATATAAAAAAATTGACCTCCGGTTTACGGAACAAGTAGTTTGCACTAAATAATAGATAATGGAAAAAGAGAATATTGCAGTAGGTCTAGATATTGGGACAACTAAAATAGTTGCCATGATAGGCAAAAAGAATGAATATGGTAAACTAGAAATTTTAGGTGTTGGAAAATCTAAAAGTTTGGGTGTGGCACGAGGTGTTGTAAATAACATTACGCAAACCATACAATCCATACAGCAAGCTATTCAAGAAGCGGAGAATAACTCAGGTTATAAAATAAAAGATGTGGTTGTTGGTATCGCAGGACAACACATACGCAGTATACAACACACAGATTATATTAGCAGAAACAATCCTGAAGAAGTGATTGGTGGGAATGATATTCAACTATTGATTGATCAAGTCAACAAATTGGCCATGTTGCCTGGTGAAGAAATAATACATGTTTTGCCACAAGAATTCAAAATTGATGGACAATCTGAAATCAAAGAACCTATAGGAATGTACGGTGGAAGATTAGAATCTAGTTTTCATGTAGTAGTGGGTCAGGCATCGTCTATTCGCAATGTTGGTAGGTGTATACAAAGTTCAGGAATTGAACTTTCAGGTTTGACATTAGAGCCATTAGCTTCTGCCGATGCAGTTTTAAGTCAGGAAGAAAAAGAAGCTGGAGTTGCATTAATTGACATAGGTGGTGGTACTACCGATTTAGCTATTTTTAAAGATGGTATTATTCGGCATACAGCAGTAATTCCGTTTGGAGGAAATGTAATTTCAGACGATATAAAAGAAGGATGTTCTATAATTGAAAAGCAAGCTGAATTATTAAAAGTTAAATTTGGTTCTGCTTGGCCAGGAGAAAATAGAGATAATGAAATTGTTTCTATTCCAGGTCTAAGAGGTAGAGAGCCAAAAGAAATATCGCTAAAGAATCTATCCAAAATAATTCATGCTCGAGTTGTGGAGATTGTGGATCAGGTGTTTACAGAAGTTAAAGCTTACGGTCATGAAGATCCTCGAAAGAAACTGATCGCAGGTATTGTATTAACAGGTGGTGGTGCTCAATTGAAACATATTAAGCAACTAGTAGAATATATTACTGGAATGGATACAAGAATAGGGTATCCTAACGAACATTTAGCTGGAAATTCAGATGAGGAAATCTCAAGTCCGTTGTATGCAACGGCAGTGGGTTTAGTAATGAAAAGCATTGAAAATAAAACGCAAAGCGCGGTACGTTTGGATGCAGTAGAGCAACCCAAAGCGCCCACGTACAGGCCTACAGTTGTTCAAACTCCAGTACAAGAGGTTTATGAAAATGTAGAAGAGGAAATAGATCATAATGCGCATGAAAAACAAAATTCTACCGTTAACAGAATTCAGAAAAATTTCTTTGATCGATATGTAGATAAGATCAAGGACTTTTTAGATAATGCAGAATAAAGGCACGGCCTGAAAAATATAAGAATTAATAATAAATATCAAAAACCCAAAATTATGCCAAGCAACACAGAATTTGGAAGTATTTCATTTGATTTACCTAAAAACCAATCAAATGTAATAAAAGTTATAGGGGTCGGTGGTGGCGGAAGTAACGCTATAAATCACATGTTTAAACAAGGGATCAAAGGCGTTGATTTTATCGTATGTAATACGGATTCTCAAGCTTTGCAGAGTAGTTCTGTGCCAAATAAAATTCAGTTAGGAGTTCATCTAACGGAGGGACTTGGTGCTGGGGCAAACCCTGACGTTGGACAGCAGTCCGCAATTGAAAGTATTTCTGAGATTGAGAAAATGCTAGATCGCAATACTAAGATGGTGTTCATTACAGCCGGAATGGGCGGTGGAACTGGAACTGGTGCAGCACCTGTCATAGCACAACTGGCAAAAGAAAGAGATATTCTTACGGTTGGGATTGTCACATTGCCTTTCTTATTTGAAGGTAAAGTGCGTCAGGAACAAGCGTTAATTGGTATAGAGAAATTGCGTAAGCAAGTCGATTCTTTAATTGTTATCAATAATAATAAATTAAGAGAAGTATATGGAAATCTTGGTTTTAAAGCAGGATTCTCAAAGGCTGATGAAGTTTTGGCCACAGCCTCAAGAGGGATCGCTGAAGTAATTACGCATCACTATACGCAGAATATCGATTTAAGAGATGCTAAAACGGTATTGTTCAATAGTGGAACAGCTATTATGGGGTCTTCTGTTTCTTCAGGCGAAAATAGAGCTAAGGAAGCAATTATTGCAGCTTTGGATTCTCCTTTGTTAAATGATAATAAAATTACTGGTGCCAAAAACGTATTGTTGCTTATCGTTTCTGGAACTAATGAAATTACAATTGACGAAATTGGAGAAATTAATGATCATATTCAAGTTGAAGCAGGTCATAATGCTAATATTATTATGGGAGTTGGTGAAGATGAATCTCTTGGAGATGCCATCGCAGTAACTATTATTGCTACAGGATTTGACATTGAACAACAAAATGAAATCGTAAATACAGAGCCGAAAAAAATTATTCACACCTTAGAGGATGAACAAAGAAGTGTGCATAATCTAAGTAGTAAAACAGTGACAGCATTCGATTTGAATACAGAATCACCAGTGTCAAACTCTAGCGAAAGAATTGTTTTCGATCTAGTGGAAGATATTGTTGCTACTGAGCCTGCAATCGTTCCTCAACCAGCGATTGCACCAACTACAATTAATAAGGAAGAGTTGATGGTTATGTCTGAATTTATTAAAAATTTAGATGTAACCTTCGAAATAGTTTCTCCTATTACTGATATTGATTTTACAATCACATCTCCTGTAGCTGAAGTAAAAGCAGTGCAGCCAAAGGTTATCGAGAGACAAGAACAAACTACTTTCTCTTTTGATTTACCGCTTTTTAAAACAGAACCAGCAGATCAAGTACGGGAAAATAAAGTATTGTATGAGTTAACGAATGAAACTCGTGATATCAAAGTAAATGAGGCTGTTCAATTTGTTCCTGTGACAGAATTAAGTGATAACGGAATCATCAAGTACTCTCTAGAAGAATATATGGATCAAGAGCCTGATTTCATGGCTAAACCAGTCGCAAAAATACCAGAAGTTGTTATTCCGGCTGAGTTAAATATTACCATGAAACAAGTGGAAAGATCGGTACAGGCGCCAGAAGATTTTGATACAATCTCTCCTATGGAAATGACTATCGAAGAGTCGTTGAGAATGAGAGCTGATGAAAGAAGAAAAAAGCTAAAGGAATTCAATTACAAGTTTCACAACAATGTTTCTAAAATTGATGAATACGAAAAAGAGCCAGCATACAAAAGATTAGGAATAGATATTTCAAACAATCAGGCGAATAATACAAATTCAAGGATTTCTGTAGGAACAGATAGCAACAACGATTTGCAGTTACGTTCAAACAATTCCTATTTGCATGACAATGTAGATTAAGGAAATCAAGTCAAAAGGAGATAACCCGAAAAATAAATTTTCGGGTTATTTTTTTTATGCAACGTGAACATAGTAATCTGTTGTGAATTCCAGTAAATTTCTTTAAATTTGCACTTTCTTAATCCGGTATTCGTTTCTGTTTTATATCTAAAAGAAACTTTTTTACTGAAAGACTTTTTAGTATCGCTGGTTTAAAAAATTGTTATCAAAAATACTATTTCAACAATCGATTAACTAATGATCGATTAATCAAATTAATAATAAAGAATATGAGTTTATCAATACAAATCATGGACGAAATCAAAACCGCCATGAGAGCCAAAGATACGGTAGCTTTAGAAGCTCTAAGAGCTATTAAATCTGAAATTTTATTGGCGCAGACAGCAACAGGTTCAAAAGAAGAAATTACTGCCGATGACGAAATAAAATTATTGCAAAAGTTAGTAAAAACTCGAAAAGACAGTGCTAAGATCTTTACAGAACAAAATCGTATGGATTTGGCAGAACCAGAATTAGCTCAAATTGCGGTAATAGAAAAGTTTTTACCAGCTCAATTAAGCGAATCGGAAGTAGAAGCAGTAATTGCAAAAATTATTAGCGAAACAGGTGCTTCAGGAATAGCTTCAATGGGCAAGGTGATGGGGTTAGCAGCAGCGCAATTAGGTGGAACTGCTGAGGGAAAAACCATTTCTACGATTGTTAAAAAGTTATTGACGTAATAATCAAGAATTCTTGTTAATTGATTTTTATTGTAAATATAAGATCGTTAATGATTATTCTCGAATCAACTTGACTGCGTAGTTCAACTGGATAGAATATCAGATTTCGACTCTGAGGGTTGCAGGTTCGAACCCTGCCGTGGTCACATAAAAAAAAACCGTAAAGTGCAATTTTGAAGTATTTTACGGTTTTTTTTTGTGTCTTTTTACCAATCGCTCTTTGCAGGCTTTTTGATTGTAAACAACTGTATCAAATGCGGATTTAAAGTTTCAGTACTATTATTGAATAGAGATGGTTTTTTTATGGTTTTATTCCTTTTTAATAAGGCTTGCTCGATCGTATACTCATTAGTAGCTTGAATTAGCAAGCCATCTTTGTTAATAATACGTGGTTCTTCAATAAAGCGTGTGTTAAAAACAGAGACCCGATATTTATTTTTCTTCACTTCAATTTTGAATTCAGCGACAATCGGATGGAGCATTTTGTCACTGAAATTTGTTTTTTTTATAATTCCGGTGGAATCGGTTTTAAACTCTAATAGTGGATTGCTTTTGAGTTTGGAGATGCTTGTTGAATCTTCGTAAATATATCTCCACATTATCAATTCGTCCTCAACTATAAAGTTTTTATTTTGTGCAAATGAAATGGTGGTAATCAAAAGGAAAGTGATGGATATTAATTTTTTCATTTGTACTTATTTATAATTGTTTCTTTGCGTTAGTTAATGGTTTTATTTCTTAATGTGATTCATAAGGATGCCATCATGATTTCTAATTCTTTTTTTAAGCCGTGTAGCAACAAATGATGCATTTAGTTTTTTTATAACTAGTATCATTAAATAGTGGTTGTCTTTGATGTGTTAGCGATACTTTCGTGATATATCTTTAATAAATGTCCCAACCAATATTGAGTCGCTAATAAAAGATAGAATAATGCTATTTATTAGTAATGACTCATTTATCAAATTTCATACCTAAAAAGGAGAATATAAAGGAGTTGTTAAATTCAAGACGTAAATGGTAGCGGTTGCGTTTTGCTTTACAAGCGTTTGGACATGCGAATACAATTGAATTCCTATCACCTTTTTGTTTCTTTTTGAGAACACTTTAAAAATTTGGTATTTCTGAAAATTATAAAGTTTTACGAAACTAGAAGTTTCTGCAGCGCTTTTTATTAGACTTTCTGATGGTTTTGGTTTTAATTCATTTTTAATTTTGAAATAAAAATCTATTATCAAAGTAGTCTGAAATTATTCTGCAAAAAAAAACCTCTAGATTTCTCTAAAGGTTTTTATTAATTGGAAGGCAATTCAATTATGCTTCAACTTCGAATGGAAGTATGGAAACGTATGATTTGTTATCTCTTTTCTTTTGGAACTTTACAACTCCATCTACTCTTGCGTGTAGCGTGTGGTCTTTACTGATGTAAACGTTTGCACCTGGATTATGTTTTGAACCTCTTTGTCTTACGATGATGTTCCCAGCAATAGCAGCTTGACCACCAAAAATCTTCACGCCTAGACGTTTTGATTCTGATTCTCTACCATTCTTAGAACTACCGACACCTTTCTTGTGAGCCATGACGTATTAGTTTATTTTGTTATTATTCTTGAGTATCTTCTTTTTTAGCTTTAGCTACTTTTTTCGTAGGAGCTTCTACTTCTTCTGTATTAGCTTCTACTGCCGCTTTTTTAGGAGCTGCTTTCTTAGCACCAACACCAGTAATTCCTTCGATTACAATTTGAGTAAGATATTGTCTGTGACCATTTCTCTTTTTGTATCCTTTTCTTCTTTTCTTTTTGAAAACGATAACTTTATCTCCTTTTAAGTGTTGTAACACTTTAGCTTCTACTGAAGCACCTTTTATAGCTGGGGCGCCTAAAGTGATTGTTCCGTTATCATCTAATAAAAGAACCTTGTCAAAAGAAACTTTTGAACCTTCTTCATTAGTCAAACGGTTAACATAAACCTTTAAGTCTTTGCTTACTTTGAATTGTTGCCCTGCTATCTCTACGATTGCATACATACTGAATTGTTTTAGTAATTTTTAAGGTTGCAAATATACAATTAAATATTGAACCTGCAATTAGTACTGTAAAAATTATTCTCAATCACTAACCCGTTGCTATGGTTGGACTTTAAACGAAAATAAACGTAATTAAACAGTTGTTAAATTTTCATTTGGGTTTACTTTTCATGTAACATTGTTCGCATAATTACTACTTATAAGTATATTAACAAAATTATTAACCTTATGAAAAATTCATTAATGGCTTTAGGTGCTTTGTTTATGCTAGGAGGAGTCGCTTCTGCGCAAAAAGTAGCTTTTGAGGAATACAAATTAGACAATGGCTTGCATGTGATTTTGCACAATGACCCATCTGCTCCTACTGTTATTACATCGGTAATGTACCATGTGGGTGCTAAAGATGAAAATCCTGAAAGAACTGGTTTTGCTCACTTTTTTGAACATTTATTGTTTGAAGGAACCGAGAATATCAAACGCGGTGAGTGGTTTAAAATTGTAACTGGAAACGGTGGAGTAAATAATGCGAACACTACAGATGATAGAACGTATTATTATGAGGTTTTCCCTTCTAACAACTTGGAATTAGGTTTATGGATGGAAGCAGAAAGAATGTTACACCCTGTAATCAATCAAATTGGTGTTGACACTCAAAATGAAGTGGTGAAGGAAGAAAAAAGACTTCGTGTTGATAATCAACCTTACGGAAATTTTTTGGCAGAAGTAAAAAAGAATATTTTTACCAAGCACCCATACCGTTGGGCTACAATTGGATCTATGAGCCATTTAGACGCTGCAACATTAGAAGAGTTCCAAGCTTTCAATAAGAAGTTTTACATCCCCAATAATGCTGTTTTAATTGTTGCGGGTGATTTCAAAAAAGAACAAGCGAAGGAATGGATTCAAAAATATTTTGGCCCTATTAAAAAAGGAGCGGCTATTCAAAGAGAGACATTTGTTGAAGAACCAATTACTCAAACCATAAAAGCTAAATTTGAAGATGCTAATATCCAAATCCCTGCCATCGTAGCAGCGTACAGAACGCCGTCTATGAAAACCAGAGATGCAAGAGTTTTGGACATGATTTCTTCTATTTTAAGTGATGGAAAAAGTTCAAGATTATACAAGAAAATAGTTGACGATAAGAAAATGGCTTTGCAGATTGGTGCTTTTAGCAACAACCAAGAAGATTATGGAAGTTATATCATTTACGGTTTGCCACAGGCTCCAAACACTGCCGAGAATATTCTTGCTGAAATTGACTTGGAGATCGTAAAACTACAAACAGAATTGATTTCTGAAAAAGACTTACAAAAATTACAAAATAAATTTGAAAACCAATATGTAAACAGCAACTCTACCATTGACGGTATTGCTGACAACTTGGCTTCTTATCATTTGTTATACGGTGACGTAAACCTAATCAATACCGAAATCGAAATCTACCAGTCTATCACTCGTGAAGAAATCAGAGATATTGCCAAGAAATATTTAAATCCAAACCAAAGATTAGTTTTGGATTACGTTCCATCTAAAGACAAAGCTCAAAACTAAGATATATCATTATGAAAAAATCAATATTAATTTTATCAAGCTTGTTCTTAACAGTAATCATGCAAGGACAAATCATCCCTCAGCCAAAACCCGGAGTCGCTCCAACTATAAAAATTGGAAAACCGGTAACCTTTGAATTAAAAAATGGTTTAAAAGTTATGGTCGTTGAAAACCATAAATTACCAAGAGTAGCATTCAGCCTGACTTTAGACAATGATCCGTATGCTGAAGGTGAAAAAAAAGGAGTAGCTGACATGACCAGTACTTTAATTGGAAGCGGAACTACAAAAATTTCGAAAACAGCTTTCAATGAAGAAGTTGATTTCTTAGGAGCCAACATCAATTTTAGTTCGAATGGTGCTTCAGCAAGCGCATTATCTAAATATTCTGGCAGAGTTTTAGAGTTGATGGCTGACGGTGCTTTAAACCCAAACTTCACACAAGAAGAATTTGACAAAGAGAAAACGAAGCTTATCGAAGGATTAAAAGCGAATGAAAAAAGCGTTTCAGCAGTAGCAGCAAGAGTTGTTGATGTTTTGACTTATGGAAAAAACCATCCTGCAGGTGAGTATGTAAGCGAAGCTACTTTGAAAAACGTAACTCTTGCGGATGTAAAAGCAAATTACAGTACGTATTTTGTTCCAAGTAATGCTTACCTAATTATTGTGGGGGATGTAAAATTCAACGAAACAAAAAAAATGGTAGAGAAATTCTTTGGATCATGGAAAAAAGCATCTGTTCCTTCGATTTCTTATAGCGATCCAAAAGATGTTTCTGCTACACAAATCAACTTTATTGACATGCCAAATGCGGTTCAATCAGAAGTTGCTGTGGTAAATATGTCAAATCTTAAAATGACTGATCCAGATTATTTTGCAGTTTTAGTTGCTAATCAAATCCTTGGAGGAGACTTTAACAGTTATATCAATATGAACTTAAGAGAAGCTCACGGATGGACGTATGGCGCTAGAACAAGTATCTACGGAGACAAACGCGTTTCTACGTTCAACGCTTCTACACAAGTTCGTAACGCAGTAACGGACAGTACTGTTGTTGAGATTTTCAAAGAATTCAAAAAAATCAGAACGGAGAAAGTGACTGATGAAATGTTAGCTAGCGTAAAAGCAGGATATATTGGACGATTTGTAATGCAAATTGAAAAACCACAAACGGTAGCAGGTTACGCTTTAAGAATCCAAACGCAAAGTTTGCCAGCTGATTTTTATGAAAATTATATTAAAAATATCAGTGCTGTAACTGCTGACGATATAATGAGAGTGGCTAATAAATACTTCTTGGCTGACAATAGCAGAATTGTTATTGTAGGAAAAGCAGCGGATGTAGCTTCTGGATTAGAAAAATTAAAGTTTCCAGTATCGTACTTCGATAAATACGGAAATGCAACCGCGAAACCAGAATTAAAAAAACCAGTTCCAGCAGGAGTTACTGCCAAAAGCGTTATTGATAATTACATCAAAGCTATTGGTGGAGAAAAAGCAGCTTTAGCTGTAAAAACAATCGTAATGAACGGAACTACAACTATTCCACAAGCACCATCACCATTGAATTTCACATCTAAAATTGATGCTAAAGGAAAACTAATGGTTGAATTAGCGATGGGAACAATGAGTATAATGAAGCAAGTGGTAAATGAAAAAGGGGCTTACGTAATGCAACAAGGACAACGCCAAAATATCGAAGGAACTATGCTTGCTGATTTGAAAGCTGCTGCAACACCTTTTGAAGAATTAGCTCTTTCTAAAAAACAAGGTTTAACGCTAGAAACAATTGAGTCCATTAATGGAAAAGACGCTTATGCCGTTAAAAACGGTAAAACGACATTGTTTTACGATGTAACTTCTGGTTTAAAATTAGCTGAATCTAAAGTGGTAGAACAAGGTGGTCAAAGCATCACTCAAACGACAAGTTATGGAGATTACAAAGAAGTTAAAGGAGTGAAAGTTCCTTTTAATATCATCCAAAATGTAGGTTTTGAATTAGACATAAAAATGTCTGACGTAAAAATCAACGAAGGTGTTACAGATGCTGATTTTCAATAATCAAATCTTTAATTAACAAACAAAGGCTGTCTATTTTAGGCAGCCTTTGTTATTTTACACACATTATTAAAAATAAAACCGTCCATTTGCGAATATAAATTCTCATCACTACATTCATAAAACGATGACCAATCACAACAAACAGACTACTAAAACTATTTCTTGGCTGATAAGTACACACCAATTAAAACAATAAAAGCACCAAAAAACTGAACTGGCGTCAGCATTTCATTGTCTAATAACCCCCAGCAAAAAGCAACTACAGGAATCAAATACGTTACTGAAGTAGCAAAAACAGTAGAAGACATTTGGATTAATTTAAAAAATAGAATATTAGCAATTCCAGTTCCTATAACCCCAAGAATCATAATAAACAAAACTGATTCCTGTACTTTTACATCATTGACCACTTCAAAAAAACCAGAGAAAAACAAGATGATAAATGCTGGAAATAACAACACCATAAAATTCCCGGTAGTAATACTCAATGGACTCAAGTCATGCAAATATTTTTTGATTAAATTCACATTGACAGCATAGCATATCGAAGCTATTAAAACCAAAATAGCATAGTAATAATTTTGTTCCGGATGATGAATTGCGCCGTTCAAAATCAACAAGGCGCTTCCTATTAAACCAATTAGAATTCCAAAAATTTGATTTCTTTTGAATTGCAATCCAAAAAAAAGAGCTCCTAAAATTAGTGTATTCAAAGGAGTCAAAGAATTCAAAATTGAACTCACAGAACTATCAATTTCAGTTTGCGCGATAGCAAATAAATAAGCGGGTATAAAGGTCCCAAATAAAGAAGTTAGAGCAATGTACTTCCATTTAAATGCTGGAATTTTAGACAAACTTTTAAATCCAATAAGCACTAAAAAAATAGCTGCAAAAATAATTCGCAACGATCCCAATTGCAAAGCTGTTAACCCTATTAATCCTTTTTTTATTAAGATAAATGAACTTCCCCAAACTAAGGCAAGAACGACTAAGTACACCCATTTTAACTGCTTCGATTCCATAAAAATAATTTTGCCTCAAAATTGTAATTATTTTATGAATTAGCGCTTCTTTTTTTAATTAATTTTGCACAACACGAATATGCTTTTAATCTTTAAAATTTACATCATAATGAATTTCAAAAAATCAATCGTAACACTAGTCCTTGCAAGTGTTTTATTTGTAGGATGCAAAGAAAAAGAATCCGAAACTGTATCAAAAGAAACTGCTGAAACAGCTGCTCCAAAAGTTAAAAAGGAAATCGCAGCTGCTAATCTTCAAACAGCGAGTTTCTCTGTAGAAGGAATGACATGTGCTGTAGGATGCGCCAAAACTATTCAAGAAGATTTAACAGGGCTCGAAGGAGTTCAAAAAGCAAAAGTAGATTTTGACACAAAAATGGCTACGGTAACTTTTGACAAAACAGTTCAAACACCAGAAAAACTAACAACAGTTGTAGAAGCTGCTGCTGACGGTAAAACATACAAAGTTTCGAATATGAAGTCGTAAACCAGACTTTCAAATTCTACAAAAAAAAAGCATTCGTTACTAGCGAATGCTTTTTTTATTCAAATATCCCATTGGGTGTAATTCAATATTTATGTTTTTTTTAACCACATATAAACATAGTTTCTGTGCATTTTGAAAGTCGTTTCACTTTATTCAGAGAAAACATAGCTATGTGAATCCAAGTAATGAGCTATTCAACTCTCTTTTTATATGCTTCTAGGTGGTTAAATTTTTATGTTTAGCTATTAATGTCTTTTCTGTATAATTACACCCAACGGGTTTGAAGTATTATTTCCATTTCAGGGTTTCCATTAGTCGCTGCATATCGTTTTTTATGTAACTAGCCGCAGGCATAATAGAATCATAATTCGGTTTAGCGTAAAAATAAACGGAACCCGTTACAAAGTGTTTGGTACTATCTGTTGCGTAAAACTGTGCATTTGTTGCTGCATTTCCTTCTACTTGATAAAACATTCCGTACACTTTTTTGTTGGCATTTAAATACGGTTGCTCCAGAATATCATCTGCTTTAATCACGTGTTCGTAAGTTAATTTTTGCGCATCACGCAGTAGTTCATTGATGTTTTTTGCCACTGGTTTATAAGTAAGATAAATTGTTGCCTTCATTTTTGGATATGTAATGGTGAAACCGCAATCAGTCTCTTTTTTGATAACTGCATCTGCATTCATTTCGAAAGCAAAAGGACATTCGTTTTCAAAACTCACATATTTTGCTTCGGGATAATCCAATCGCAAGTAACTTGAGGGTTTAGGCAAGACATCGTCTTTACAGCTAAAACTTAAGAATGATATGGTAATAATTAGCGAAAAAGTGATTATTTTTTTTATCATTAGTACTTATTCAATCGTTACTTTAATTTGTTTTACTCTTTTCTCATCAACTGTTTCTATTGTAAATAGGTAGTTTCCAAATGAAATTTTTTGATTTTTTTTTGGAAAATTTCCTAAAATTTCAAGAATAAATCCAGCGAGTGTCTCTGCTTCTCCTTTTTTGATCTCGAATGATTCTTCATCAACCTCCAAAATTCGGTAGAAATCCTTAAGGTTTATTTTTCCTTCAAAAAGGTAGTTTTTGTCGTCAATTTGCGAAAAATTAATGTGTTCATCATCAAATTCATCACTGATATCACCAACAATTTCTTCAATTACGTCTTCAAGAGATACTAACCCAGAGGTTCCTCCGTATTCATCAACAACGATAGCCAAATGGCTTTTCATACTTTGAAAATCTTTTAGCAAGTTGTCTAACTTTTTATTTTCAGGAACAAAAAAGGGTTCTCGTAACAAAGATTTCCAGTCAAATTCGTTCGTGTTGATATGCGGAAGCAAATCTTTGACAAATAAAACGCCTTCTATTTGGTCAATATTGTCTCGATATACTGGAATTCTTGAATATCCTTTTTCTATGATTTTGGGGCAAATAACTGAAAAAGACTCTTCAATTTCTAAGGCAAAAATATCAATTCTAGGGCTCATTACTTGTCTAGTGTCCGTGTTTCCAAAGCTTACAATGCCTTCTAATATTTTTTGTTCTTCAGAAGAAGTTTCATCCGAAGCAGTAAGTTCTAGTGCTTGCGACAGTTGATCTACTGAGAAATTTGTTTTTTGTTTTCCTAATTTGTTATGAAGGTAAATTGTAACGGCTCGCATGGGCAGGCTTATTGGCGATAGTAATTTATCCAAAAAAGCGATAGGGTAGGCAACCAGCTTGGCAAACTTTTTATTGTTTCTACTGGCATACACTTTGGGAAGTACTTCACCAAATAATAAAATCAAGAAGGTGATGATCAATACTTCAATAATGAATTTTAAAAGCGGTGCAGTTATGGCTATAAACATGCTTTTGCCGACGTACGAAAACAATAGTATTATTGATATGTTAATGAAATTATTAGCCACCATGAGTGTTGCTAATAGTTTTTTTGGTTTTTCTAAAAGTTTGGAAATTAGATTAGCTTTAGATTTGTTTTCCAGTATCATTTCGTCAATGTCTTTCTGTGACAAAGAGAATAAGGCGACTCCTGCGCCAGAAATTAATGCAGAACAAAAGAGTAAAGCGACTACAATTGCAAGGCCAAAAGCTAAAGTAGGATCAATAATATAAGTAAAAAACAAACTGGGCTCTGGGTCCACATTAATAAGGATTAGTTAGACAATTAAAATGGCAAGTCATTAATAGGCAAGACATTTTTCTCTGGGTCAAAATTAGTGTTTTTTGAAACATCAGGTGCATTGAATTGCTTGTTAGTTTCCCCCTCTTTTTTGGTAGTAAGAAAAGTAAATTCGGTTACCTGAATTTCAGTGGTGTGTTTGGTACTTCCATCCTCTGACTGCCACTGGCGGTACTTAATACGTCCTTCTACATATATTTTATCTCCTTTAGATAAGTATTTTTCACAAAGTTCAGCCGCTTTATTTCGAACAACTAAATTATGCCATTCTGTAGAGGTGATTTTTTCGTTGGTGGTTTTGTTAATGTAGACCTCGTTTGTTGCCAACTGAAATCTACCAATGCAATTGCCTCCATCAAAATAATGCATTTTGATATCATCTCCAAGAAAACCAATTAGCATTACTTTATTTAAGGTTCCGTTCATTTTAGAATGTGGTATTTTATCAAAGATACAGTTTTTTGGAAATACTTAATTCAATTCAATAAAATTATGTATCACAATTGGGAAAGGAAATGTTTTCAAAGTTTCACTATCGATCCCGTTTTTAAGTACGCCCTTAAGCGTTACTTTCCAAAACTTAATGTGTAAATGTTGGTGTGATAGTTTGTGAATGATACTCTTTTCATTACACTCGAGTAGACTAGTAACGGCGTTATTTGAAAAAAAATCTATTTGAATCTGTTCCTTGATAAAATTAAAGTCTTCTTCCTTTTCTGTTTCTATCAAGGGAAACTCATATAAATTATGCCAAATTCCTTTTGCGGTTCGTTTTTGAATTATCGTATTTTCCTTTTCATCGGCAGCAACTAGGTAGTTAAAGTATCTATTACGCACTTTTAATTTTTTAGATTTGACTGGCAGCTGATCTACTTTCTTTTTTTGCAAAGCGGCACAACTTTCGTTGAAAATACAAATGCCACAATTAGGGCTTTTTGGTACACATTGCAAAGCGCCAAACTCCATAATGGCTTGATTGAACGTTGCCGGATTGGCTTTTGGCATTAATTCGAAAGCAAGAGCAGCGAATTCTTTTTTGGCGGAAGCCAAGGCAATATCAGTCTCAATATCAAAATAACGAGATAAAACCCGAAATACATTTCCATCTACAACAGGTACAACTTCATCGTAGGAGAAAGAGGCAATTGCAGCTGCTGTGTATTCGCCCACTCCTTTTAATTGCAACAACTCCTTATAAGATCCCGGAAAAACTCCTGCTAATTCATAGGCGATGTATTGCGCCGTTTTATGCAAGTTTCGGGCACGAGAATAATAACCCAGACCTTGCCATAGTTTTAGAACTTGTTCTTCACTCGCCGCAGCTAGGTCAAAAACAGTGGGGAAGGCGGTAGTAAAAGACAAAAAGTAAGGGGTGCCTTGAGCAACTCTAGTCTGTTGTAGCATAATTTCAGAGAGCCAAATAGGGTATGGATTGGTGGTATTTCTCCATGGTAATTCGCGTTTATTTTGTAAATACCATTTTATCAATAGGTTAGAAAAATTCATCTTAAAATATTAGACTGCAAAAGTAAAAGTTTATGTGATTAAAATTTAATCAATTAGCTTGAATAATTGTTTTTTAAATTCCTATATTTGCAAACTCAAAAAAACAGTACAAAATTATAAATAGGAAAGAAAATGACGAAAGCAGATATCGTAGCAAAAATTTCAGAAAAATTAGGTCTTGAAAAAGGAGATGTACAGGCAACTGTAGAGACTTTTATGAATGAAGTAAAAAATTCATTAGAAACTGGAGACAATGTTTATTTAAGAGGTTTTGGAAGTTTTATAGTGAAAACTAGAGCGGAAAAAACAGGAAGAAATATTTCCAAGAATACTACAATAAAAATTCCTGCACACAACATTCCTGCATTCAAACCTGCAAAAGTTTTTGTAGAAGGAGTGAAAACAAATAACGAAGCAAAATAATAATATTAATTAATCATAAAATCGACAAGATATGCCAAGTGGTAAGAAAAGAAAGAGACATAAGGTAGCAACGCACAAACGTAAAAAAAGAGCGAGAGCTAACCGTCACAAAAAGAAAAAGTAGTTTTAAACTACTTTTTTCTTTTTTAAGTTTAAAAGTTCATTGAAATTGAAACAGAATGATTTAGGATTTAAGATTGCAGATGGCAGATTTTTTTTAAAATATCTGAAATCAAGAATCAAGAATCAAAAATCTTTAAGTTTCCCCGGGTACAATACCTGTTAAAATATTGTTTAATCCATCCTAACAATTCAGTTATGAGTTCTAAGTTATGAGTTGTTAGTTGTAAAGCTAAAGCTGAAAACCGAAAATTGAAAACTAAAAAGTTCGGATAAAAATGTACAGCGTGAATAAAGAATTAATCATCCGATCTAGTTCTGAAGCCGTAGATTTTGCCTTATTAAAAGATGGAAAACTAATTGAATTACACAAAGAAGAGGAGAAAAGCAACTTCCAAGTTGGTGATATTTTTATTGCCAAAATCAGGAAACCTGTTGCAGGACTTAATGCTGCTTTTGTGAATGTTGGCTTCGAAAAAGATGCCTTTTTACATTATCATGATTTAGGACCTAACTTAGCTTCCCAACTGAAATTCATAAAACTTGTAAGCGCAGGTAAATTAAAAGATTTCTCCCTAAAAACCTTTCAGTTTGAAAAAGAAATAGACAAAGATGGCACCATAACTGATGTTTTGAGTTCCAATCAATCTGTTTTAGTACAAGTCGTCAAAGAACCTATATCTACAAAGGGACCAAGAATTAGCGCTGAGCTCTCTCTTGCCGGAAGATTTATAGTTTTGGTTCCGTTTTCTGACCGTGTTTCTATTTCACAAAAAATAGAAGACAAAAAAGAGAAAGAACGCTTGAAACGATTAGTACAATCCATCAAACCAAAAGGATTTGGTGTTATTGTTCGCACAGTAGCCGAAGGCAAAAATACAGCCGAATTAGAAAAAGATTTGCAGAACCTGCTCAGCAGATGGACTGCAATGTGTAAAAAATTACCAACTGCTCATCATCCGTCTAAAGTATTAGGAGAACTCAACAGAGCCTCTTCGATATTGAGAGATGTATTTAATGATACCTTTAGTGGTATTCAGATTGATGATGAAGAGTTGTACAATCAAACCAAGGATTATTTGCAAGAAATTGCACCATCCAAACAATCAATTGTTAAGTTTTATCAATCAAAGGACACACCCATTTTTGAGAAATACAACATAGAGAGACAAATCAAAACTTCTTTTGGAAAAACAGTGTCCATGAGTAAGGGAGCTTATCTTATTATTGAACATACTGAAGCTTTGCACGTTATCGACGTCAATAGTGGAAACCGTTCTAATAAAGCCACCAACCAGGAAGATACTGCCATGGAAGTCAATATGATTGCTGCTGCCGAAATCGCTAGACAATTGCGTCTTCGAGATATGGGCGGTATCATTGTAGTCGATTTTATCGATATGTCAAATCCTGAAAATCGTAAAGTCTTGTTCGACTTCTTGAAAGAAGAAATGAGCGATGATAAAGCAAAACATAAGATCTTACCTCCGAGTAAATTTGGATTAGTCCAAATTACACGTCAAAGAGTAAGGCCCGAAGTTAATATTAAAACTAGAGAAGAGGATCCAAACAATGAAAGTGGCGAAATTGAAGCGCCAATTCAAATCATTGATAAAATCGCTTTTGATCTAGAACGAATTTTAAAAATCCATAAGCATGTTGTGCTTAATGTACATCCATTTGTGGCTGCATACCTCAGTAAAGGTTTTCCATCATTACGTTCAAAATGGTTTCTTGAACATAAGAAATGGGTGAAAATCATACCTCGTGACGCTTACACGTATTTAGAGTATCATTTCTACGATAAAAAAGGAAATGCTATTTTAGAATAATTTAAAAAACTCCTCAAGAAATTGGGGAGTTTTTTTTTGCTCTTTTTTAAACAGATAGTCTTTCTTTTAGGAGCTATTTCCAGCTTTACACTACAATCTTTTTATTTTTATGTCAAAAATAAAAAAGGATTTTCGCTTCAATCTGGGCTAGGGGATTTCTGTTTGAAATAATAGTATTTGTAATAACTCAGCCATAAAATAACTTGAAAATAAAGGAGCTACTGTTGTCATCAAAAATCTATTAAACAAACTTAAATTTCAACAAAAGTTCATCCTAAGACACACTGATTTTAACAATTAGGTAGTTGTCGTTTGGTTTGCAGAATTAATAAGGACAATAAAAAAGACAATGGTACTTGACACTATGATTAAAAAATTTTAGTTGTGTCTGGACCGTATTATTTCTCGGAGCAGTTTGAGGAATTGTACGGTTGTTTATTATTTTAAATAGCTGTGTTGGTGTAGACGTCAAATTTTATAAATTTAAACGGATCACTTATTAACTAAAAATAGCAGTTGGTGTACTTTGCACCTAGTAATATTTTTTTGAGGGATGGTCGGATAAAAACGGATAATCGAAGTGCTATTTTAAATAATCGCCTCTTTTTCTTTGTACGTTGAGCAGTTATGGATTTAATGACTTAGTCTGAAAAACAAGTGCGGATTACTAAGGTGTATTTTAATTTGTAATTATAAAAGCGGAACTATAATACAAGAGGAAAAAGGTCAACTACAGTCAATTAAAATTCAAAGTAAAGTGCTCAAAATCGACAAATTAAGTGTGGCAATAAAGAATTGGTAAGCCTTAATGAGACAGTTTTTGCGTGACTACTTGTTAAAAAATAGTCTTTTCAATGCCATTTACAGCTTTATCTATAGAGAAAAGATTTTTTAATATGACAGAGAGCAATCTATTATTTGATTAAGTCAAAATAGCATAAGTCCCGCTCTAATTCAAATCAGAGCGGAACTTTTTTATTGTAAACTTGTCTTTTTAGAAACTAGTAAGTTTCTTTAAATCTTGTATGGTTTGTGCTGGATTCTCGGCCTTAAAGACAAAGCTACCTGCAACCAAAACATCTGCTCCAGCTTCTACCAGTTGCTTTGCATTTTTGTTAGTAACACCACCATCCACTTCAATTAATGTCGATGCTCCTTTTCTGGTGATTAAAGCTTTTAGCTTTTCAACTTTAGCATAGGTGTTTTCAATAAAGGATTGTCCTCCAAAACCTGGATTTACGCTCATAATACAAACTAGGTCAATATCGTTGATTACGTCTTCCAACAGATCAATATTAGTATGAGGGTTTATGGCTACTCCAGCTTTCATTCCTTCAGATTTAATCGCTTGTAGCGTTCTGTGAAGATGTGTGCATGCTTCATAGTGTACGCTTAGTATGTTAGCGCCTAAATCAGCAAAAGTTTTGATATAACGATCTGGATCTACAATCATTAAATGTACATCAATCGTTTTTTTTGCATGTTTGTTAATCGCTTCCAGCACGGGCATACCATAAGAAATGTTAGGAACAAAAACGCCATCCATAATGTCAATATGAAACCAATCGGCTTGGCTGTTGTTGATCATTTCGATGTCGCGTTGCAGGTTTCCAAAATCGGCGGCTAATACGGATGGTGCGATAAGTGTGTTTTTCATTGTGTAGTTGTTTAATCTGTATTTATTTCAGATTCTTAAGTTGTTGTTTGTGCAAAAGTAGTTTTTTTTGCAGCAATTGGCGAAAGTTTTTTTGGGATGAAATTCGTATTTTATTCTGTAATTTGCGTAAGGGATTGAAGTGGAAATCCTTTTTATTTTTTTAAATAAAAAGATTGTAACGAAAAGCCCGACCCGAAGTGTTTACGGAGGGTTACGCCATATTGGTGAAAAGTGAAAAGTGAAAAGTGAAAAGTGAAAAGTGAAAAGAATTGAGATAGAAAAAATAGTACTTCAAACTTGATATTGAAAGCGGAATAGAGCGAAGCTAAACACTAGAGAAAAGTTTCGACTGATCAGTTTTTTATAAAAATAAAACCTCGGATACCCGATCCGCCGTGGCGGAGAACAGACTGAGGTTTTATTGATAAAAATAAAACCTCGGTAATCAGCCGAGGTTTCAATCATCAATCAAAAAACGAACAGTTAATCAGACCGTCGTTACTTTTATTAGTCCAAAGCCAAAAGTCATAGTGTTACTTAACGTTATGACTTTTGACTTTATGACTTGTAGCTATTTTATCCTAAATAAGTTTTTAGTATTTTGCTTCTAGAAGTATGTTTTAATCTGCGGATTGCTTTTTCCTTGATTTGACGCACGCGCTCCCGAGTTAGGTCGAAAGTTTCTCCAATTTCTTCTAAAGTCATCGGGTGTTGATCGCCAAGACCAAAGTACAAACGAACTACATCAGCTTCTCTCGGAGTCAATGTCTCTAAGGAACGCTCGATTTCAGTACGCAATGATTCGTGAATTAATTCTCTGTCTGGATTTGGAGATTCACCTGAACGTAAAACGTCATAAAGGTTAGAATCTTCTCCTTCTACAAGAGGTGCATCCATGGATAAGTGACGACCAGAGTTTTTCATAGACTCTTTAACATCATTTACGGTCATGTCCAATTCTTTTGCAATTTCCTCAGCAGATGGTGGACGCTCGTTAGATTGCTCTAATAAGGCATACATTTTGTTGATTTTATTGATAGATCCAATTTTGTTCAAAGGCAAACGAACGATACGAGATTGCTCAGCCAATGCTTGTAAGATCGATTGACGAATCCACCATACAGCATACGAAATGAATTTGAAACCACGGGTTTCATCAAAACGTTGTGCGGCTTTGATCAGTCCTAAATTTCCTTCGTTGATTAAATCAGGAAGTGTAAGTCCTTGATTTTGGTATTGTTTTGCTACCGAAACAACGAAACGTAAATTAGCTTTTGTCAATTTCTCTAAGGCTTTTTGATCCCCAGCTTTTATCTTTTGTGCTAATTCTACCTCTTCGTCAGCGGTAATAAGGTCAACTTTTCCAATTTCTTGTAAATATTTGTCTAATGATGCAGTTTCACGATTCGTTACCTGCTTGGTGATTTTAAGTTGTCTCATGTTTTTGTCTCCTCAATTTTTTAAGTGTACAAATAGTTATACGTATGAAGTTGCGTAAAAGTTACACTATTTCGAAAAGTTTTTTTTATTTTAGTATTTTGAGATTCTACATATGGGCATTGCCTGCGGCCCGGGCTATTCGCACTCGCTTTATTATTCCGCTGCGCTACACAATAAGAGGGCAAACAGTTGCTTCTATCCCTAATGCGGTCTATTGCTCTAACTATGTTTTGGTTTCAATTTCTTTATAATTTTAAAAATCTAGATATATGGATATCTTAGCTGGCAACCAAAATACTTATTTTAAATATCCTTGTTGTCTAATATTTTTATGATAGGCAACAATATTTTCAGGAATTTCACCATTTATTAGCCAGTTTACGTCTAAGCCATTATGAATAGCAGTTTTCATTAATAAAGAATTGTTACCTATTAACACTCCAAGCTTTTCCAAATCTTCTTTGAAATCTAAAAAATAATCTTCGTCAATTGCTTTTATCAAGATCAAAATTTTAAAAGCTCTTGCAATTACATAGATACACATCGTGTAAGCCTTTGCATAACTTTGGCTTTGGATTCTTTCATTGTTGAGCAGTAGGAGGTGGTTTAGCATTTTTATATTCAAGCTTATTTCGCCAAACTTGTCTTTAGTGATTTTTACGTGTTCACTTATATCACCGCTAACATAACGGGTGTCTTGAAGTAAATACCCAACAGAATAAAACCGCTCCGTAAAATGATTGATTTTATTAAGCATCAATTTTTCAAAGGCAATCCTTTTATCCTCGACCGTTTCTGTATCTACCAGTTCAAAATGGAGCCTGTTGGCAAGATCTAAATCTCTTTTTAGCAGCCTGAAAATTAATTTATCCTTTTCCGCGCTGGGTAACTCTTGTATCGCTTTTTTAAATTCTTTGGTAAACATATTTTACAAGTTAGAAGTGTAAATATAATAATTTGTGCTCTACTGAAACATTGTATTTTAATTTTTAAAGTGAAATCTCCAGCAAGCGGCGGCATTATAAAAATCGAAAACCCCAATTCAAATACATGAATTGGGGCTTTCTATAAATAAACCTTTAGTAAACTAAGATCTGATTACTCTCTTCTTTCCTCTCGTGGAGGTCTTGGCATAAGTGCTTTTCTTGACACTTTTTCTTTTCTTGTTTTCGGATCCATACCTAAGTATTTTACTTGGAAAACATCGCCCATGTTCACAACGTCAGAAACATTTTCTGTGCGTTCCCATGCAAGCTCAGATACGTGAAGCAATACTTCATTTCCTGGAGCTTCTAGGTATTCTACCACCGCACCAAAATCTAACATTTTGATTACTTTCACTTCGTAAGACTCATTCATTTGAGGTTTGAAAGTGATGGATTTGATTTTAGCCAATACAGCTTCAATTCCAGCAGGATCAGTTCCTAAAATTTCGATAACTCCTTCTTCCGTAGTTGGATCTTCATTGATAACAATTGTCGTTCCTGTTGTTTTTTGTAATTCTTGAATCACTTTTCCACCAGGTCCGATCAATGCGCCAATAAACGCATTAGGAATTCTTCTTGTAATAATTTTTGGAGCGTATGCTTTAACGTCTTCTTTAGGTGATGCTAAAGTTTCGATTAATTTCCCAAGGATATGCAAACGACCATCACGAGCTTGCGCCAATGCTGCTTCCATAATCTCGTATTTCAATCCGTCAATCTTTATGTCCATTTGGCAAGCTGTAATTCCTTCTGCAGTTCCAGTTACTTTAAAATCCATATCGCCTAAGTGATCTTCATCACCAAGAATATCAGACAATACAGCATAACGATCTCCATCAGTAATTAATCCCATTGCAATTCCAGAAACGGGACGAATCATTTGGATACCAGCATCCATTAATGCTAATGTTCCAGCACAAACGGTTGCCATAGAAGAAGAACCGTTAGATTCTAATACTTCAGATACAACGCGGATTGTGTAAGGACAATCAGTAGGAATCATGTTTTTCAACGCTCTTTGCGCTAAGTTTCCGTGACCAACTTCTCTTCTTGAAGTTCCTCTTAAAGGACGAGCTTCACCAGTTGAGAAAGGAGGGAAGTTATAGTGTAAGTAAAAACGCTCTTCTCCTTGTTGAGATGGAGAATCAATTTGGTTTGCTTCTCTAGACGTTCCTAAAGTGGCTGTTGCCAAGGCTTGAGTTTCTCCACGTGTAAACAATGCAGATCCGTGTACCGATGGAAGATAATCTACTTCACACCAAATATCTCTAATTTCTGTAGTTTTTCTTCCGTCTAAACGTGTTCCTAAATCTAGGGTTACGTTCCGAACTGCTTCTTTGTTAGTTTTGTAAAAATATTTAGAAACTAAATCACCATTTTCAGCTAATTCTTCTTCTGTGAATAATGTTTTTACTTCTTCTTTTACTTCTGCAAATGCAGCTGTACGCTCTTGTTTAGAAGAACCTTTGCTAGCAATAGCGTAAATTTTATCGTAAGAGGCGTCTTTTACTTTTGTGTAAATAGCTTCATCTTCTCTTTCTCCTTCGTAAGTACGAGTTTCTTTTTTACCAAAAGCAGCTTGTAAACGCAGTTGAGCAGCAATTTGATTTTTGATGTGTTCGTGTGCGAATTTGATTGCTTCCAACATTTCTGCTTCCGAAATCTCTTTCATTTCACCTTCTACCATGGCAATAGAATCCATAGAGGCGCCAATCATCATATCGATATCTGATACTTCTAATTGAGCACGTGATGGGTTGATGATGAATTTTCCGTCAACTCTACCAACTCTAGCCTCAGATATTAATGTTTCGAAAGGAATGTCAGACAGTGCTAAAGCTGCTGATGCTGCTAAACCTGCTAATGCATCTGGCATTACATCATCGTCATGAGACATTAATTGAATCATCACCTGAACTTCAGCGTGGTAATCATCTGGGAAAAGCGGACGCAATACTCGGTCAACTAAACGCATGGTTAATACTTCGTTATCACTTGGTCTTGCTTCTCTTTTGAAGAAACCACCAGGAAAACGTCCTGCTGCAGCAAATTTTTCACGATAATCTACCGTAAGTGGAAGAAAATCGATACCAGGACTTGCTTTTCTTGAAGACACTACTGTTCCTAAAATAACAGTTTTGCCTATTCTTACTACTACAGATCCATCCGCTTGTTTGGCTAAACGACCTGTCTCGATTGTGATGTTTCTGCCATCACCTAAATCGATACTTTCTACAAATAATTTTGGAATCATAAATTTAATTTATAAGTTAAACATGGGTTCTAGTTGTGTTGTAGTTGTTGTTTTGCGTAGTTAATGCCTAAAACCCAATGAAAAACCAAACTTTTTTTTATTTGTCATTTACGAAATGGTAAAGACTTTATGGAGGAGTATTGATTCTAATCCCTTTTGTGTCAGGATCGAAATAGAATTTTTAGACTCTAAATTATAAAATAAAAAAGAGGCACTTTCGCACCTCTTTTATATTGATTATTTTCTGATATTCAATACTTTGATAATTTCACGGTATCTGTTGATTTCTGTTTTCTTCAAGTAATCCAACAAAGACCTTCTTTTACCTACTAGCAATACTAATGAACGCTCTGTATTGTAATCGTGACGATTTTTTTTCAAGTGCTCCGTTAAATGGCTAATTCTGAAAGTGAACAAAGCAATTTGAGCTTCTGATTTTCCAGTGTTTGTTTTTTCTCCGTGTTTAGCGAAGATTTCTTCTTTAATCTCTTTAGTTAAATACATTCCAATATTTGTTTAATGATTTTTATGTATGTCATACATCTATTATACAACGGGTGCAAAAGTAATTAATAATTGTGAAATATGAGCCAATAAATCATGATTATTTTTATTTGGTTCTTTTTTATTTGACCCCAGATAACAAAATAGGTATTGAATACAGTACTTTAACATTTTGCCCTCTTTGTAGTCTTGGCTTCCATTTGCCATAACTACGAATTACTCTAATGGCTTCTTGATCTAAAATTTCAAATACTGATTTGATGTTTTTTAGTTCAACAATTTCTCCATCTTTTTCAATAACAAAAGTAGTTATAATTTTTCCTTTCATATTCTCATAAACTCTAGGTACGTTAAAGTTTTTGCCAATGTGTTTATAAAAGTCTTTGATTCCTTTTAAGGGTTCGGGTCTGACCTCTAACATAGTGTATTTGTACTCTTTGTTGTGTTCATCTTTACTTACTCCAGAAATGATTTCTCCTTTATTATATTCCTCATGTATAGTGAATTTTTTTGTTGTACGTTCCTGTCCAAGTTCCTTCTTTTAATCCGTTTTTAATTTCTCCTGAATCAAATCCATCTTCTGTCTTGTCCTCATAATAGCCGTTTCCATTACTAACGGTTTGTTTTCCTTCTGGATTCCAAAAATTTTTTGTTTCATATGTGGATGAAAAACCATCTTTTGACTCAAAATATTCACCTTCGGATTTTTTTAAACCACTTTCATGCCACTTCTCGTCCTTGCCTAATAGTCTAGATTTATAATAATTTGTTTTGTTTTTTTTATTCCCGTTTTTATAATAAAATACAAACTCTCCTTCTTTTTCAAATCCATCTTCTGTTTTGGAACTTCCTTCCATTTGTAAAATACCAGATTCATAGTAATCTTTGATATGATAGAGCTCATTTGTAGTGCCATCTGAATTAATTATCCTATAATATTTATGGCTACCTTCTTTTGTCTCGTTCCATAAAGAATCTAGGTATATTTTTTTTTCAGTGTTATGCTGCGCTAGTAATGCAATAGGGATTAATAGTATGCTTAGTAATAAAGATTTCATAAAATAGAGGTTGTTCATTATAAAAATGTTTTTTAGTACAATTTAGCAACTTCCTGATTAACAAATTCCAAGAATTTTTCATCCTCTTTAGTAAATGGGTCTATTACATGACTGTCAATATCTATTTGTCCTATGTTTTCGCCATTTACAAATAAAGGGACAACAATTTCAGATTTTACGGTAAAACTACAAGCAATATAATTGTCTTGCGCTGCAACATCAGGCACGACAAAGTTTTCGTTTGAAACTGCCACTTGTCCACAAATTCCTTTTCCAAAAGGAATTACGGTATGATCCGTTTCGGCTCCTACATAAGGGCCTAGGTGTAATGTTTTCGCTTGGTGATTGGCAAAATAAAATCCAACCCAGTTGTAGTACGAGATGGAGTCGCTAAGCAATTGACAAATTGACAATAGTTTTTCGTCTCTAGATTGTATTGTATTTAAAGTGATTTCGGTTACTTTTGGTTGTAATTCTTGAAATGTCATATTTTTACTTTTTATTTATGCAAAAGTATTTAAAGCCCGTTTCAAAAATTGCATAAATTTGTTAAAAAATAGATTTTGAAAAAATATTTTACTCTCTACAAGCCGTTTTTGCTTTTTCTAGGCACTTTTTTTTTGACCTATATAGTATTGACTTTTTTGTATCAGCGCTATCTCAATGGTTTTGAAGAAAATAGAATAGATGCTATTACCACAATGGTGAGTTATAATACACAATGGGTCCTGCAATTATTTAATGATCAATCTTTCATTGAGGAAAGTGCTACACATCCTTATATGAAGTTGTTTTTTAATGATAAATATGTTGCTCGTATTGTCGAAGGCTGTAATGCGAATAGTGTGATTATTTTGTTTGTTTCATTTGTGATATCCTTTTCAGGAAAGCTAAAAACAACCTTCTTTTTTATTTTTGGCGGATGCCTACTTATTTATGTGTTGAATGTTTTAAGAATTGCAGCTTTAAGTGCGCTGATTTTTTATTTTCCAAAACAAGAGCCGTTTTTGCATGGAGTCCTTTTTCCTTTGTATATTTATGGTGTAGTTTTTATTTTGTGGTTAATTTGGGTTCGTAAATTTTCAAGATATGCTTCAAAATATACTAAATAATAAGCTGAGACTAGTACAATTCCTCTTTTTGGTTTTATTATTAGTACTCATTCGTGCTTTTGAGAATCAGTTATTTTATGATCCTTTTTTAGATTTCTTCAAAAAGGATTTTGCTAAATTAAGGTTGCCAAGTTTCAATTCATTCCAATTGTTTTTAGGATTATTATTTCGTTACACATTAAATACCACCCTTTCATTAGGTATTATTTACGTGCTTTTCAAAGAAGTAATGATGGTTAAGTTTGCTTTTGTTCTGTATTATTTTCTTTTTATGATTCTAATTGTTTCTTTTTTCTATATCATTTTCTTTACTCGTGAAAACCATAACTGGATTCTTTTTTATATTCGTCGGTTTTTGATTCAGCCTGTTTTTTTATTATTGTTTGTTCCTGGATTTTATTACCAAAAAGGAAATAGATAGTCTTTTTTGCCTATCTTTAATATTGGTTTAAGCATTTGTATATCAAATTATTGTCAATATGAAAATAGTAAAACATTCAGGAGATATTGTCGAATTTAATCCGGATAAACTTAAAAAATCACTTCTAAAGTCTGGTGCTAGTGCTCTAGAAGTAGACTCGATTTTGCATGCTATAAAAAAACAAATGTTTGAGGGAATTGCTACGAAACAAATCTATAAAATGGCTTTTTCATTATTAAAAAAAGGAGCTAATGCTCATGCGGCTCGTTATAATCTAAGAGAAGCCATTCGCTTGCTGGGTCCAGCAGGCTTTTTCTTTGAAAAATACATTGCGCGACTTTTTGGATCGGAACATTATACTACCATTACCAATTTGACTTTACAAGGAAAATGTGTTTCACATGAAATAGATGTTTTGGTCAAAAAAAATGAAACTATCTCCATGGTTGAATGCAAGTATCATGCTGGTAGAGATGTTGCCTCAGATGTAAAAGTTCCGATGTATATTCTGTCCCGTTTTAATGACATTAAGGAAAGGAGTCATCCCATTTTTGATAGAAAAGACATGGTCTCTAAATGTTGGATTGTCACCAACAACCGGTTTACAGCAGACGCAATCACTTTTGCTAAATGCTCAGGATTAAATTTGTTGAGTTGGAATTATCCTGAAGATAACAATTTGAAAACTAAGAATGATAGCAATTCCCTTTATCCCGTAACCTGCTTAACGACATTGTCTATCGCTGAAAAAGATAAATTATTAATCTTGGATGTTATTTTAGTAAAAGAAATTATAAACAATTCAGAATGTTTAAATAGAATCGGATTGAGTCCAAATCGGATGAAAAACGTTTTAAAAGAAGCGTCAGAATTATGCAGGTATATTTAGAAGAAATGATTATTGAGAGTGTTAAATTTTAAATTCAAATCAAATGAAAGTTAAATTTATAGGTGGAGCGGGAACCGTAACTGGTTCTAAAACATTAATAGAAAGCAATGGGATTCGGATTTTGATTGATTGTGGATTATTCCAAGGATTAAAACCTCTACGGGAGCTTAATTGGGATCCGTTGCCAGTTTTACCTTCCACCATAGATTTTGTCTTGTTGACTCATGGTCATTTAGATCATTGTGGGTGGTTGCCTAGGCTAGTCAATCAGGGTTTTAAGGGGAAGATATATTGCACCAGTCCCACAAAAGACATAACGAAATTAATCCTTTTAGATAGCGCTAAAATTCAGGAAGAAGAAGCCAGTAAAGCCAATGAGGGCAAATATTCTAAACATGAAGTTGCCGAGCCACTTTATAAAGTTGAACAAGCCGAAAAAGTTTTTCCGTTGTTTAGAGTGATCAAAATTCAGGAGCCTATCGCTTTAGATGCTGAAATTGAAGCTATTTTTACTAATGCGGGACATATTTTAGGTGCTTGCAGTATTGCTTTGACTCTTGAAAATAAAACATTAGTTTTCTCGGGAGATATTGGTCGGGATGATGATGTGTTGATGTATCCGCCAACTAAACCTAATAATGCCAATTATGTTTTTCTTGAAAGCACCTATGGCAATCGGATTCATCCTAAAACGGACACTAAATTAGAACTAGAAATGTATATCAATAATACGGTTAATAAAGGCGGAACGATTATTATTCCGAGTTTTGCCGTAGAGCGTGCCCAAACCATCATGTATTTGTTATGGCAACTCAGGGAGGAAGATAGAATTCCAAATATCCCCTATATCATTGATACACCAATGGGTATTAATGCCCTAAATATTTTTTCCAATAATCCAAAATGGCATAAATTATCGTTAGAGGAATGTGCTGAAATGAGTAAAATGTTTTCTTTAGTTTCTGATTATCAAGAAACAATGGAGTTAATACTAGATGATCGTCCTAAGGTGGTTATTGCTGCTAGTGGAATGGTTACCGGTGGAAGAGTTTTGAGTTATCTGGAACATTATATTGGTCTTCCGGAAACTACGTTGATTATTGTAGGGTATCAAGCCGAAGGAACACGTGGAAGAAAATTACTCGAAGGGGCAAAAGAAATTAAAATTCATGGGCAATATTATCCGGTAAAAGCAAAAATATTAGAAATACAGGGGTTGTCAGCACATGGAGATCAAAAAGATTTGTTGAATTGGTTGTCAGAATTGGAGAATAAACCAACCAGAGTGTTTTTAGTTCATGGTGAAAATGAGCCATTAGATGAACTCCGCATAAAAGTACAGGAAAAATATGGTTTTGATTGTAAAGTTCCATTGATGGGGCAAGAATTTGAATTGTGATATTGCTTGCTTAAAGAAGTATGCCTGTCAGTAGAAGTAGTTTTGTGAAAAAAGAGGCAATTTTGTAGGTGTATTTTACAAATTTAAATTTCTTGTACATTTCTAAAATTGAGTTACAGTATTAACCGTTAATAAAACTTTAAAATAGCGACATAAATTGTGGTTAAGATATATTATCCGTACTTTCACACACGAATAATTTTAGCATAAAACACCGTAGAATGAACGATTTTGATTGGAAGAATTTAATTGACCCACTTTTTTATATTCATTTTGATGTTAATGGAATTAAGTTGGGGATTTATATAGTTTTATTTATTGTATTTGCTGAAACAGGTCTTTTTGCGGGTTTCTTTTTACCAGGAGATAGTTTGTTGTTTTTAGCAGGAATTTATAGCCGGGAATTAATAGAAAATATTTTATTTATTAATAATGACTTTCTTAATGTTGTCCTTTTATCAACATTTGTAGCGTTGTCTGGAATTTTAGGAAACGTTGTTGGGTATTGGTTTGGTTCAAAAAGTGGATACTATTTGTATAATAAACAGGATAGTTTTTGGTTCAAGAGAAAGTACTTAGTTCAATCCAAAGATTTTTTCGAAAAATACGGTGGAAAAGCAATCATCTTTGCTCGTTTTCTTCCAATATTTAGAACTTTTGCACCTATTGTAGCTGGAATTGTATCCATGGACAAACAAAAATTTATGTTCTATAATGTTCTAAGTTCATTCATCTGGTCTTTTACGTTAATTTTTGCCGGACATTATTTATATGGTTTCTTGCTTGATAATTATCAAATTGATTTGAAAGAGCATATTGAATTAATTGTATTAGCTTTAGTAGGAATTACTGTTTTACCCGTAATTTACAAGTTTAGTAAAAAATCGAAAGTTCAAGAATAAATCTAATTTAAAAATCAAAAATGCCCCCAATTAGTGTAGAGAACTATTTGGGGGCATTTTAGTGTTGCTTAGTTTTACTGTAATTGAGCCACCTTTTCTTCATGGAAAATTTGTCCGTCTGTAGTCATACCTTCAATGATAATTTTGCAGTTTTTTTTGTTATAATCTAGAATATCAAATGTGAAATTACCATTTGAATCTGAAATTGTTTTTGTAAACCAACTAATTATGCCAAAATTATTAAAACCATTACTAGAAGCACCGGCGTAATCTAAATTTTGAAAAGTACTACTTTTTGAAAACGCATCTTTTACAAAAAACGAATTTGGATTTGGTTTTTTGGAGTAAGCATTTTGTTGTTTTTTGGTGTAAATTCTAATTATTCCAAGATTATTGTTAATGCTAGGCACTATAGCTAGAGAATTAATATAGATTTCATCAAGTTCATCCATTTTTATAAATTCAAGTTCTTGATAATCAAAGTAGAGTTGCCTATTATCAATATAAACAATAGGTGTGGGTAGTTGTGCTACACCAGGCAATCTAGTATATATATTTATCTTGCCAATGGTTCGATCTACCTTGAACCCATTTGCTTCTATAAAATTTAAAATACTTGAAAAGTTGTTGGTACTATCAATTTTATGACCACGAAGCATTCTGTTTGAAAGAATTTTGTTATATCTTAATTGTTTTTTTTTATTTTTTGATACAACTTCTTGAAGTTGAATTATTTTTTCCTTAAAGTCTGGTAAATCAAGATTTACGGTTTTAATAGTGTCATTTTCTGAATTGCAGTTCTCTTTATTAAGACCAGTAAATGCCTTATTATAGGGTTTTTTTCTATTGACAATTTGTATCGCTAATTTTGCATCAACATATTCAAAATTTGGTAGTTTATGTAAGGATAAATTAACATAAGTAGAATCTGTTAAAAGTAGATTTTGGAATTCGAAAGTACCATTTTCTGTGACATCTGCTGATGCCATTATGAATTCTTTACTGCTTACTAGTTTTACTTTATGAAATGATTTACTTTTAAGTGGGTTAGCCATTGTTCCTTTTAAATTAATTCCAATGTCAAAAGAATAATCTGCAGTAGGTGGTTGCAGTTTCATGTATTCCCAATCATATTTTAGGCTTTCTTGATTCAGTAGAGCCAAATCTAATTCGTAATATTTTAATCTATTTAAATCATTTAAATAATAATTAGAATTTAGAAGAGTTGTCTTTATATAAGGGTTGATAGTCAATCCTGCAATGATAGAATTGTTGTCGTCGATACTTTTCGTTTCTGTAGGTAAAACAGAAATACTGATCATATTATTAGCTGCATTGGAGAATGCGGCAAGTTTTATAGTGTCTTCCTGTTGGTTATTTTTTATAACATCATAATTATTTTTTGCAATGGGACTAATGTATATTTGTCTTCCAGACCATTGTCTTAATTCATTATCAATTATTCTGATGGTATTAATTCCTGGATTTAGATCTGTATTATTGACAACAATTATTTGCTCTAAGTCATTAGGATTAATGTTTAACGGTTGAACGATGTAATTTTGGTCTTGATGAATGACTAAATTTAATCCACTTGATTGTAAACTATTGAAACTAGATTTATTTGTTTTTACTTTGATTGTAGTTTTGTTTTCTAGCATGAAGGAACTTGCTTCAATAGCTACGCCTATTAAATTAGCAGAGGGCATATTATTTTCGATAATTTTGTCTTCATATTTCACTACTACTTTTAGTACTTCTGTAGTTGGGATTGTGAAAAATTTCCCGAAGCCAAAATTATTTAATTTGACGGTTTGCAAAGCCTCTCCTTTGCTATTTTGTATAGTTGCTTCAAGATTTATAGGTGTATTATTATTGCAGTCTTTTACTTGTATCCCAATGGTAGTTGAAACTCCGCTAATAAGATTTTTTCCTTCTGGATTTAGGTAAATTTTAAGTGTTTCTTTAACTATTTTTTTTGTGTTGCGAATGCCTTGGTCTGGATTGATTATGTTTACTTTTACCAAAGTAGATTCGTTTTCTGTAAAGTTATTCATCCAGTTAGTATATACTTGTATGTAATAGTTTCCAGAATCCAGATTGGGGTCAAGTTTAATTTGACCCGAAAAAACACCATTATCAGCAAATACTAATTTTTCAGAGAGTTGTTTTCCATTCTCGTCAAATAGTAGTACAAAAACATTGGAAGTGTAAAATGGTTTAGTAGTCTTTCTATTAACTATGTATCCTTGATACCATATAGTCTCTTCGCTTAAGAATGTTGATTTATTTACATGAATATGGATTGCTTCTCTATCTAATTTAAAATAATTTTCAAGAACAGCACCAATCTTTGATTTGACGGTTTCTTCATTAGGCTGGCTAAAAATAACCGAAGAAACTAATAAAGTAACGAGTAGAAAAAAATGCTTTGGTTTTGTCATAAAAACAGGTTGTCTTAGTTGCTAATTTAGTAGTAAAAGTATGAAATTAATTCACTAATCCAATTTTAATTGTACAGGCAAAAAAAAATGAGCCCGAAATACAATCGAGCTCATTTTCTTTAAAAAATCTAAATATTTTTGGTTTATTTTAAATTTTAATCTAAAGGAAGTGATATTACATCATTCCTGGCATACCGCCACCCATTGGGTTTCCGCCACCATTATCTTCTTTGATATCAATCAATGCACATTCAGTAGTCAAGATCATTCCAGCCACCGAAGCAGCATTTTCTAATGCTACACGAGTTACTTTCTTCGGATCTATGATTCCTGCAGCAAGCATATCTACATATTCATCTGTTTTAGCATTGTATCCAAAATCTCCTGAACCTTCAGCCACCTTTGCAACAACAACAGAACCCTCAAGACCTGCATTTTCAACAATAGTTCTCAATGGAGATTCAATGGCACGAGATACAATTTGAATTCCTGTTGCTTCGTCAGCATTGTCTGCTTTAATTGCGCTAAGTGCAAGTTTAGCTCTTAAAAGTGCAACACCACCACCAGCAACAATTCCTTCTTCTACAGCAGCGCGAGTAGCGTGAAGTGCATCGTCAACTCTGTCTTTTTTCTCTTTCATTTCCACTTCAGAAGCAGCTCCAACATAAAGTACAGCAACTCCACCAGCTAATTTAGCCAAACGCTCTTGTAACTTTTCTTTGTCATAATCAGAAGTAGTAGCTTCCATTTGACCTTTGATTTGGTTGACACGGTTTTTGATTATATCTGCTTCGCCAGCACCACTTACAATTGTCGTGTTGTCTTTATCGATAGTCACTTTTTTAGCCGTACCTAACATTTCGATAGTGGTATTCTCCAAAGTATATCCTCTTTCTTCTGAAATTACCGTTCCTCCAGTTAAAATAGCGATATCCTCCAACATAGCTTTTCTTCTATCGCCAAAACCAGGTGCTTTTACAGCAGCGATTTTCAATGCTCCACGTAATTTGTTTACTACTAATGTAGACAATGCTTCACCATCTACGTCTTCAGCGATAATCAATAATGGTTTTCCAGATTGTGCAACTGGTTCTAAAACCGGTAACAACTCTTTTAGAGAAGAAACTTTTTTATCGTACAAAAGGATGTAAGGGTTTTCCAACTCTACTTCCATTTTTTCTGAATTGGTAACAAAATAAGGAGAAAGATATCCTCTGTCAAACTGCATACCTTCTACAACATCAACATAAGTATCTGTTCCTTTAGCTTCTTCAACGGTGATTACTCCTTCTTTTCCTACTTTTGCGAAAGCAGTAGCAATTAGTTCTCCAATTACTTCGTCATTATTAGCTGAAATAGAGGCGATTTGTTTGATTTTTTTAGAATCACTTCCTACTACTTTAGCTTGTTTCGCTAAATCAGCAACAATAGCTTCAACTGCTTTGTCAATACCACGTTTTAAATCCATAGGATTTGCTCCAGCAGCAACGTTTTTCAAACCTTCTTTTACTATAGCTTGCGCCAAAACAGTTGCAGTTGTGGTTCCGTCTCCAGCTAAATCATTGGTTTTAGAAGCAACTTCCTTTACCATTTGAGCACCCATATTTTCCAATGGATCCTTTAATTCTATTTCTTTTGCGACAGTAACACCATCTTTAGTAACCGTTGGTCCACCAAAAGCTTTTCCAATAATTACATTACGACCTTTTGGTCCAAGAGTTACTTTTACTGCATTTGCTAATGCATCTACACCGCGTTTTAATCCGTCACGTGCCTCAATATCAAATTTTATATCTTTTGCCATTTTAATTTTTGTTTAATGTTTAAAATTGTTTTTGTTCAACGATTAGGATTCTAACTTAAAACCCGAAACTTGAAACAAAATTTAAATAATTGCAAGAATATCGTCTTCACGCATGATCAAATAATCTTTTCCTTCTAGTTTCAATTCAGTTCCAGCATATTTTCCGTAAAGTACAGAATCTCCAATTTTCACTGTCATCGTATGTTCTTTTGTACCATTTCCAACTGCCACAACAGTTCCTTTTTGTGGTTTTTCTTTGGCTGTATCTGGAATAAAAATCCCTGACGCAGTTTTTGTCTCAGCTGCGACTGGTTCGATAAGAACTCTGTCTGAAAGTGGTTTGATGTTTAAAGCCATGATTTTATGTTTTTAGTATTATTTAATATATTAAAAGAATAAGATTTCAGAAATTATGCCAGCCTATGATAACTGACACATTTTCTTATAAAAAATGCCAGCTTTGACAAGCTGGCATTTTTAAAATAGGAAATGTATTTTTATTTTGCTGGATTTGTTGCAGCTGGTGTGTTTTGAATTGGGGCTACTGGTGCAGTTGTAGTTGTATTGTCAATGATTTTAGAATCAGTATCACTCAAAGTTCCAGTAAAGCTTAAGCTTGAAAGAAGAATAAGTGCAATAAGTATAGTTGCTAATGTCCAAGTGCTTTTGTCTAGAAAGTCAGTTGTTTTTTGTACGCCACCTAACATCTGAGAACCACCTATTGTAGAAGATAATCCACCACCTTTAGGGTTTTGAACCATGATAACTACGATTAATAGAAAACAAACGATAGTTATTAAAACTAAAAAAATTGAAAATGTGCTCATTGTTTAATTATTATTATGTTGTAAAATCTTAATATCCGATATGCGGTCCGCAAAGAAACTACTTTTTTCTGGATATTTCAAAATTAATATTTCATATGCTTGAATCGCTTTTTGATATTTTTTTTGTTCCAAGTAGACACGGGCTAAAGTCTCTGTCATCAAATAAGAATTATCAGCCGCATTTAGATCAAAAGTAACGGTAGAAGGCACGCCGTGCTTTACAGGTGAAATTTTCGGACTTGTTTCGATAAACTTATCTATTAATTCTATTTTTTTTCTTTTATCAGCATCTATAATAGGAGCTAGTTGATTTTTAGGGTCCTCAATTTCTCTATTGATAGGTTCCGTGCGGGACAGTTGTAGCCATTCTTGAAAGGAATGTTGTTCCTTTTTCGAAAAGTCTAATGGTTTTCCAATAGCGAGTTTTTCTTCAACTGATTTTGAATAAACTTCAGTTTCTACTGGTGCAGCTTCTTTTATTGAAGTCAGAATAGAGTGTTCTAACGAGTTTATTTTAATTTCTGATTTTCCTTCCGGAATAAGAATTTCGCTATCTACCACTTGGATTTCTAGAATTTCTAGTGCTTTTCTATCGTATAAACTTTTATGTATAGAAGTAAAGGTATCCGAAGTGATGAAGTCAAATAATATGGATCTGTCCGTGGTATGCGCTGCTGTTCTTTTTAAAGCAGTATTGTATCTGTAACTGTTTTGATTGTACAATCCTTTTAATTGAATCGCCCTAGCACTTTGAAAATAAGGAAATTCATTTAATACTATTTCTAAAGCTTCCGTTTGCTTTTCATGGATTGCATCGGGTTTGTTAATCAAATAGGTATAATCGGTTACATTCATTGTTTTGTATTTAATTGCCGTCTTATTTAACTGCTTAATTGAGTGAACAAAAAAACAGTTAAACAAACGAACTTCAATTTACCATTTAGCTAATGATTCATTAAAAATATCTTGTGTTATTCGTTCAAAAATTTCTTTTAAAGCAGCATTTAATGTGGCTCCCGTTAATTGCTGTTCTGCTGGATAATCAAAGAAAAAGGTAAATGGTTTTTCAAAATCATCAGTTTCTTTTTTCTTATTGGTAAAACGTACGTTTATCCGAATCGTTAATCTATTTTGAGCGGCCCTTTGATCTGCCGTTGCCGTCATTGGACTAACTCTATAATCTATGATTTCTCCCTCATAAGTTAAATCAGCACCGTTTTTGACTAAATTTAAATTCGTTTGATTCTGGATTAAATCTTGTAATTCTAATGTGAATGTTCGATCAATTCCAGGCTCAATTAACTCCGCATTATTTTGAAAAAATCCAACTTGAAAAGTTTCTGCGTCAATTTTTCCAGTTCCGGTAAAGTTATAAACCGAGCAACTATTGATGCTCAAAATAATTATTGAAAGGAGAATTAGTTTTATATGTTTCATTTTCTAATTTAAAAATTTCTTGGTCAGTTCTAAAGGTTGGGTCAAATATATTCATTTTCAATCAAACCACTTCCCACTTCGTGTCTTTATGAAAAAGCTACAAATCAAATTGCTTTATTTTACGATACAACGTCCTTTCTGAAATACCTAGTTCATCGGCGGCAGCTTTTCGTTTTCCTTTATTTTTTTCTAATGATTTTTTTATCATTTCAATTTCTTTTTGCTCTAAACGCAATGTTTCTTCTTCCTCAATTGTTTCTGCAAAAAGATAATTATCATCATTCTCTTGGTATGCGTCTTCAGTATTTTGGGAAGCGATTAAGGCAGATCTTGGCTCTTCTTCAAAATCGATTTCACTATCATTTTCTTTGGAGCCGTATATTTTTTTAATCAAATTCTGATTGGTCTCTTGTACTTTTAAACTTCCGTTTTGAATCAGTTCCAGCGTTAGTTTTTTTAAATCATTCAAGTCACTTTTCATGTCAAAAAGAACTTTGTACAAGATTTCCCTTTCGGTGCTAAAATCACTTTCACTCTTTTTGTCTTTAATGACAGAAGGTAAATTACTTCCTTGTACTGGCAAATAGGATTGCAGGGTTACTGAGGAGATGTCTCTATTGGTTTCTAAAACCGAAATCTGTTCTGCTACATTTCGTAATTGTCTAATGTTTCCGCTCCAACGAAATTTCTGCAATAATTGAACTGCATTTTCGTCTAGTTTCAAAGGAGGCATTTTATATTTATGTGCAAAATCAGCAACAAATTTTCGAAACAATAAATGAATGTCATCTTTACGATCGCGTAATGGTGGTAAAGTAATGTCTACCGTACTTAAACGATAATACAAATCCTCACGAAACTTTCCTTTTTCAATGGCATCGAATAAATTAACATTGGTAGCAGCCACAATTCGGACATCTGTTTTTTGAACCTGTGAAGAACCCACTTTTATAAATTCTCCATTTTCGAGAACACGTAACAAACGCACTTGCGTAGTAAGGGGTAGTTCGCCTACTTCATCTAGAAATATAGTTCCGCCGTCAGCTACTTCAAAATAGCCTTCGCGCGTATTTGTTGCACCAGTAAAAGCGCCTTTTTCATGTCCAAAAAGCTCACTGTCAATCGTTCCTTCAGGAATGGCGCCGCAGTTTACGGCAATATATTTCCCGTGTTTTCTATGGGAAAGCGAGTGAATAATTCTAGGGATATTCTCTTTCCCTACACCGCTTTCTCCCGCTACTAATACCGTAATGTCAGTAGGAGCAACCTGAATTGCTTTTTCTATTGCACGATTAAGTTTTGGGTCATTCCCAATAATCTCAAATCGTTGTTTTATAGCTTGAACTGTATCCATGTTTTATTTCTCAACCACAAATTACACAAATTTTCGCAAATTTATAATTTTATGTATTTATTAATCTTTTGTGAACTAACGATTTATTTTGAAAGTTTGCTATTATTCCAATGGGAGTGTCGGCTAATTTCATATAATTTAATGTTTGTGCAAGATGATCATTATTGATTTCTTTTATTGATTTTACTTCTAAAATAATATCACTATAAATGACAAAGTCGGCATAAAATTTATGAGGCAAAATAATTCCTTTGTATTCCACATTGTACTCTTTTTCTCTTTCATATGGAATATTATGGTTTCTGAATTCTATTTCTAAGGCATCTTTATAAACAATTTCAAGTAAACCAGGTCCGAGTATTCTGTGTACTTCCATACAAAGGCCAACTATTTCATAGTTTTCATTTTTTTTATAATAATACTCATTAGACTCGGTCATGTTCGATGTTTTAGTTGAATTAATTTGTAAAAATTTGCGTAATTTGTGGTTAAAAAATCAATTCATTTCACTCAAACCAACTGCTTCTCCTTTCAAAGTTCCGCTGGTACAGGAAGTAATTCTCACATTCACAAAATTACCAATCTTGTAATTCTCCTTTGGAAAAACCACTGTGATACTTTGGGAATTTCTTCCTGAAAACTCTTCCGTTGATTTTTTGGAAACTTTCTCTACTAATACTTCTACGGTTTGACCAATGAATTCTTCACTGCGGAACCAAGCGTGTTTTTGTTGTAAATCGACAATTTCTTGTAATCTTCTGGCTTTCGTTTCTTCGGGTACATCGTCTTCCATTTTTCGTCCTGCTAAAGTTCCCGGACGTTCCGAATACGAATACATATAACCAAAATTATACTTCACATAGTCCATCAAACTCAAGGTGTCTTGATGATCTTCCTCTGTTTCTGTTGGAAAACCTGAAATCATATCTTGCGAAATCGACCCGTTTGGGATAATTCTTCTTATTTTATCGATCAAAGTCATGTATTCTTCACGCGTATGCAAACGATTCATCTCCTTCAGAATTCTGTTACTACCTGATTGTACTGGTAAATGAATGTGTTTGCAAATATTGGGATGTTTGGCAATCACATGCAAAACACTTTCGTGCATGTCCTGCGGATTAGAGGTTGAAAATCGAATTCTCATTTTAGGAAAACCAACGGCTACCATTTCGAGTAATTGGTCAAAATCTACTGCTGTAGCTTTTTGCATTTCTGATGCTGTTGCAAAATCTTTTTTCAAACCGCCCCCATACCAAAGGAAACTATCTACGTTTTGTCCCAAAAGCGTAATTTCTTTAAAACCTTTGTTCCACAAATCTTGAATTTCGGTCATGATACTTTGCGGTTCACGGCTGCGTTCACGTCCGCGAGTAAAAGGCACCACGCAAAAAGTACACATATTATCACAACCACGCGTGATAGAAACCAAAGCCGTAATTCCGTTACTCATCAATCGAACCGGCGAAATATCTCCGTAGGTCTCATCTTTTGATAAAATTACGTTTATTGCATCACGTCCTTCCTCGACTTCAGCGAGTAAATTTGGTAAATCTTTATACGCATCTGGCCCCACAACGAGATCCACTATTTTTTCTTCTTCCAGGAATTTGTCTTTCAATCGTTCAGCCATACAGCCCAAAACGCCGACTTTCATTTTTGGATTAATGCGTTTCACCGCATTGTATTTTTCTAAACGTTTCCGAATAGTTTGCTCAGCCTTGTCCCGAATAGAACACGTATTGACCAGAACTAAATCGGCTTCTTCTAGAATTTGTGTCGTATTGTATCCATTCCCTGATAAAATAGAAGCTACAATTTCACTATCCGAAAAATTCATCGCACAGCCGTAACTTTCTATAAAAAGTTTTTTAGTATTCTCGGGTTTATTCTCTAAAATTAAGCTTTCGCCTTGTTTGCTTTCTTCAATAATCTTCTCCATGGGGTAATTTAAAGTGCAAAGATAAGTGAATTCCAATAAATATGACAAGATGTCAGACTAAGAATTAACATTGTTTTAAAGTTTTAGTTACCCAACTCAGTGCAGTCGAAGTAAGGAGCTATTTCCCGCTTTCCGTTACAATCTTTTTGTTTTTTAAGAAAAAAATAAAAAGGATTTCCACTACAATCGGGGCTAAGCAGTTGTGTATTTCAGCTATTTTTTATGGGTATTAAATATTTTAATGTCTCATTTGGATATAGCTTTTTCTATTGATTTGAAAAAGATTGAGGAAAATTATAAACAAGAACTTGAGTACACCGTTGGACGTAGCATTATTTTTAAACATTATCTTCAAAATTATAGAAGCTTACATAAAAGTTGATTGTAAGCGTTAGTTGTCGCATTATTCAACCTTTTTTTTATCCTTAAATAGGATGGATTGAAAGTTACCTAAAGCCTTGGAGCCTCATTGTTAAAATGAGTGCTCAGTTATAAATTTTCACTATCTTATCGGTCGCAATTGTAACTCGATTAAACAATATAATTGTGAAAATGGAATTCAATTGCAATCATCTAGAGGCTGTATTTCAACGAGGAATTTGACTTTTAAAATTTAAAAAACTTAAAATTTAAAAAAATCATATACTTTTGCCGACATAAACAATCGGGATATGGCAAAGAATTTAGTTATAGTGGAGTCACCTGCAAAGGCGAAAACAATCGAAAAATTTTTAGGAAGTGATTTTCAGGTAGAGTCAAGTTATGGACATATTGCCGATTTACCATCCAAAGAAATTGGAGTAGATGTCGAAAATGGTTTCAAACCTAAATACGAAGTTTCTGCTGATAAAAAAGCGTTGGTTACTAAATTAAAAGGACTAGCTAAAAAAGCTGAAATGGTTTGGTTAGCAAGTGATGAGGATCGCGAGGGTGAGGCTATTTCTTGGCATTTAGCCGAAGAATTAAAATTAGATAAAACTAAAACAAAGCGTATTGTTTTTCATGAAATTACCAAAACCGCAATCCTAAAAGCGATTGATAATCCACGAGAAATCGATTATAATTTAGTCAATGCGCAACAAGCCCGTCGGGTTTTAGACCGATTAGTGGGTTATGAATTATCGCCTGTATTGTGGAGAAAAATAAAAGGAGGGCTTTCTGCTGGTCGTGTACAATCGGTTTCAGTACGTTTGATTGTAGAGCGAGAAAGAGAAATTCAAAACTTCAAGGCTATCGCGAGTTATTCTGTTATTGCCGAGTTTACTAACGAAGGTGGAAAGTCATTCAAAGCAAAATTGCCTAAAAATTTCAATACTAAAAAAGAAGCTGAAGATTTTTTAAATAAAAATATAGGTTCCACATATAAGGTAGCCGACTTAGAAACTAAGCCTACCAAAAAAACACCAACAGGCCCTTTTACCACTTCGACTTTACAACAAGAAGCAGCCAGAAAATTGTATTTACCTGTTGGAATTACCATGCAATTAGCACAACGTTTGTACGAAGCGGGACTCATTACATATATGAGAACGGATAGTGTGAATTTATCTAAAGATGCGATGGAAGCTGCTCAAGCAGAAATCATCAAATCCTACGGAAAAGAATTTTCTAAGCCTCGAACTTTTGTCAATAAAAGTAAAGGAGCTCAAGAAGCGCACGAGGCCATTCGTCCAACGGATATGTCCCGTCATACCGTTGATATTGATAGAGATCAAGCGCGATTGTATGATTTGATATGGAAAAGAACCTTGGCTTCGCAAATGAGTGATGCACAATTAGAGCGTACTAACGTGAAAATTGAAGCAAATAATCACGGGGAAATTTTTACGGCCTCAGGAGAAGTTTTGCTTTTTGAAGGATTTTTAAAAGTATACTTAGAAGGTCATGATGACGATGAAGAAGAGCAAGAAGGTATGTTACCAGCGATGAAAGTCAATGAAAAATTGCAGAATAATTACATCACAGCTACGGAGCGATATTCTCGAGCTGCAGCAAGATATACTGAAGCTTCTTTGGTAAAAAAACTAGAGGAATTAGGAATTGGCCGTCCGTCTACCTATGCTCCAACGATTTCTACCATTATAAACAGGAATTATGTGGAGAAAGGAAATCTTGATGGACAAGAAAGAAATTATACACAACTGACATTGCAGTCTGGAAAAGTAGGTGAAAAGTTGCTTAAAGAAAATACGGGTTCAGACAAAGGAAAATTAGTTCCAACAGATATCGGAACCATCGTAACGGATTTCTTGGTTAAAAATTTTGGAAACATCTTGGACTATAATTTCACTGCTAAAGTGGAACAGGATTTTGATGAAATTGCCGATGGAAATATCGTTTGGACAACAATGATGAAGGAATTCTATGATAAGTTTCATCCAAATGTAAAAGACGTAGAGGCTAATGCAGAGCGAGAAAGTGGAGAGAGAATTTTAGGAACAGATCCAAAAACAGGAAAGCCGGTTTCGGTACGTTTAGGAAAATTTGGACCCATGGCTCAAATTGGAGCTCCAGATGATGAAGAGAAAAAATTTGCCAGCTTAATGAGCGATCAAAATATTGGGAACATTACTTTGGAGGAAACGCTGAATTTATTTTTGTTGCCAAAAAATCTTGGAAACTATCAAGAAGAAGAAGTAGAGGTAAGCAATGGCCGTTATGGTCCTTACATTCGTCATGGTGCAGCCTTTGTTTCCTTGCCTAAGGGAGAAAATCCCTTAGACGTAGATTTTGATAGAGCCAAACAATTAATTGATGAAAAAGCACTTGCTGATGCTCCAATTGCGGTTTACAAAGGCGAAGGAGTTCAAAAAGGAGTAGGTCGTTTTGGTCCTTTTATCAAATGGGACGGTGTGTTTATCAATGTGAGTAAAAAATATGATTTTGATAATTTGTCGCAGCAGGATATTGAAGCTTTGATTGAAGACAAATTGCAGAAAAATATTGATAAGGTTTTACATAATTGGGAGGAAGAAGGAATTTTGGTGGAAAAAGCTCGCTGGGGACGCTCCGTCATTACCAAAGGCAAAATCAAAATTGAATTGAGTAAAGAGGTAGATGCAACAAAGTTGACCCTAGCCGAAGTTCAGGAAATGATAGCTAAGAAAACTCCAGCTAAAAAAGTGGCGGCAAAAAAGGCTCCAGTTAAGAAAGCAGTTGCTAAGAAAGCAGTCGTAAAGAAAGCAGTTGCAAAAAAGAAATAACACACTCTTAATTCATAACAACCTTGACTGCTGAAATTTTGCAATGTCCCGAAATTTGAGCAGGAGAGAGGAAAAAAATAATACAATGGAATTTGATTTTCTAAAACCGATAGCGAATGAAGTCTTAGAATATCTAGACGGATTAACTTCTCAGCAATTAGGGAGTAAAATAGTTTTGCATACCACGGAACAATTCCCAGATTTAAACAAAATTAAAATTGCAATAATTGGTGTTTTGGAAAATCGAGGTTCGAATAACGCTATTTCCGATAGTGATTTGACGCCGGTGCGAAAGGAATTATACGGACTTTTTCCAGGAAATTGGAATGCGTCCATTGCTGATCTAGGGGACATTCTGCCTGGCAATTCCGTTGAAGACACTTATTTTGCTCTAAAAAAAGTAGTTGCGAGCTTAATCAAAAAGAAAATTACTCCCATAGTAATTGGAGGTTCTCAGGATTTAACGTACGCCATTTATAGAGGATATGATGATCTTGAACAGATGGTTAACCTAGTTTCCATCGATTCTAAATTTGATTTTGGGAAAGAAAATGAAGATGTTTCAGCTTCTTCTTATTTGACTAAAATAATCATTGATGAGCCTAACAATCTTTTTAACTATTGCAATATAGGGTATCAAACGTATTTTAATTCACAGGAGGAAATTGATTTAATAGAGAAATTGTTTTTTGACGCCTACAGGTTAGGGGAAGTGTCAAATAATATCTCTATTTCGGAGCCTGTGTTTAGAGATGCAGATGTTGTAAGCATAGATTTACATTCCATTAAATCAGCTGATTCTGGTAATTTCATTTCGTTTCAACCTAATGGTTTTAACGGAAAAGAAATTTGTTCATTGGCCCGTTATGCAGGAATAAGCGACAAGGTTTCTTCGTTTGGGATTTTCAACCATAATAATTCGGCACAAGAATCAGTCATTATTGCACAGATTATTTGGTATTTTATAGAAGGATTTCATTATCGTTCTAATGAGTATCCATTTGGAAGCAAAGAAAATTATATAAAGTACAATGTACCGCTAGAAGAAGAAGAACTTGTTTTTTATAAAAGTGATAAAACAGATCGCTGGTGGATAGAAATTCCATTTATTTCAAATGTTAATAATAAATTAAAAAGAAACACGTTATTACCCTGTTCTTATGATGAATATTTGTTGGCTTGCAATCAGGAATTACCTGAAAGATGGTGGAAAGCCCAAAGAAAAAACATCGTTTAGAATCTTTTTTTACTTATTTATGATTTTTTTATAAAAAACAGTTTGTTTAGTGTAAAAAAATTGTTTTTCTAAAAAATAATAAATAGGTTTACACACTTAAAAATAATGAATAGATAACCAAATTTATATGAAGAAGTTCATAGCTTTTACGACAATTTTGACCCTTTTAATTGGCTGTGGTAAATCAAGCGACAAAGGAGAATTAGTTGGTATTAATGGAGGAAAATGGCATCCTGAGAAGCCGTATGGAATGGCGTTAATTCCAGGCGGTGCTTTTATCATGGGTAAATCAGATGCTGATTTAGCTAATGTTGAAGATGCTCCTACAAAAACGGTTACCGTTCGTTCCTTCTACATGGATGAAACGGAAATTACCAATAGTGAATACCGTCAATTTGTAGAATGGGTAAAAGATTCTACAATGAGAGTTCGTTTGGCTATTCTAGCTGATGAAAGCGGTCAAACAGCTGGAACAGGTAAAGGAAAAAATGCTGGAAGTATTGGTGATTTTGCCTTTAACGACTCAGATCCTGAGAAAATGACAGCGTATGATAAGTACATGTATGACAATTATTATAGTGTAGGAACTGCTGATGATCCTTACGCTGGTAGAAAACTAAATAAAAAAGTAAAATTAATTAAAGATACTAAATTGTATCCTGATGCGTATTACGCTGAAGTGATGGACGCTATGTATTTGCCAATAGAGGAGTCATACAATGGTTTAAGAACTATCGATGTTAATAAATTAAAATTCCGCTACTCTTGGATGGATATTCAGGCTGCTGCCAAAGCAAAAGTAGGACGAAGAAAAGATTTTATCAAAACAGAAGAAGTTAATGTTTATCCTGATACAACTGTTTGGATTAAGGATTTTGCCTACTCTTACAATGAGCCAATGCACAATGATTATTTTTGGCACAAAGCGTATGGTGATTATCCTGTTGTTGGAGTGAAATGGACACAAGCAAAAGCATTTTGTGCTTGGAGAACATTAAATAAAAATAGTTATGTTAAATCAAAAAAGAAAGGTCAAGATTTGATCAATTCTTTCCGATTGCCTACAGAAGCAGAATGGGAATATTCCGCAAGAGGGGGTCTTGAGTCTGCGACTTATCCTTGGGGTGGTCCTTACACAAAAAATGATAGAGGTTGTTTTTTAGCTAATTTTAAACCAAATAGAGGTGATTATGCTGCTGATGAAGCGTTGTATACTGTTGAAGCTAAATCATACGAGCCAAATGGATATAATCTTTATAACATGGCAGGTAACGTATCGGAGTGGACGGATTCTTCTTATGATCCAAATGCTTATGAATATGTTTCCTCAATGAATCCAAATGTACTTGATGCTTCCAATAAGCGTAAGGTACTTCGTGGTGGTTCTTGGAAAGATGTTGCTTATTTCCTACAAGTAAGTACTAGAGATTATGAATATGCTGATTCAGCCAGAAGTTACATTGGTTTTAGAACCGTTCAAGATTACATGGGAATTCAAACCACCGGCAACGGGAAAAAGAAAAAATAAACAAAAAAACCAAATCTATTAAATTTTAAATTACATTTTTATGGCATTATTAGGCAAAAAGGCGATGAATTTCGCATACGGTATGGGAGCAGCGGTTGTAATCATTGGCGCATTGTTCAAAATTACCCATATTGAATTTGGTCCAATTACGGGTAATCTTATGCTTACGATTGGTCTTGTTGTAGAGGCAGCTATTTTTGCGCTTTCTGCTTTTGAGCCAGTTGATGACGAATATAAATGGGAAATGGTTTACCCACAGCTTAAAGATAAAAATGCTATTGCTATTGCTAAACCAGTAGTAGCTGAACACGATGCACAAGGAATGTTATCTCAAAAATTAGACGCCATGTTAAAAGACGCTAAAATTGATGGGGAATTAATGGCTAGTTTAGGAAGTAGTATTAAAAATTTCGAATCAGCGGCTAAGGGAATTGCTCCTACTGTGGATTCTATTAATTCTACTAAAAAATACAGTGAAGAATTAACTTTGGCTGCAGCCCAAATGGAATCTTTAAATAGTTTATATAAAATACAGTTGCAAAGTGCTTCTAGAAATGCCCAAATAAATGAAGAAGTTGCTGAAAATAACTTAAAATTAAAAGATCAAATGCAGTCATTGACCTCTAATCTTTCGTCTTTAAACAACGTATATGGAGGAATGCTTTCTGCAATGAGTAACAAAGGATAATTAGTTTCGAACTATACAAAAACAATAAACTAATTATTTAGAAAATATGGCAGGAGGAAAACTAACCCCTAGACAGAAGATGATTAACCTAATGTACCTGGTTTTTATCGCAATGTTAGCATTAAATATGTCCAAAGAAGTATTATCTGCATTTGGATTAATGAACGAAAAATTTGAAGGCTCTAACTCTTCCGCCGTGCAGTCAAATGCTCAAATGTTAGCAGGATTAGATGCAAAAGCGGCTGAAGCAGGTGGAGAATTTAAAATAGCGGCAGTCACAGCTCACAAAGTAGAGGTTATCACAAAGAACTTTTATGATTATATTGAATCAATAAAATCACAGGTTTTAGTAGGCACAGAGGTAGATCCTGAAACAGGGAAATTGCCTTACGAGGAAATGGACAAAGGAGATAATATTGATAATCTATGGTTTAGCCCCGCGGGTTATTCTGCTAAAGGGAAAGAAGTTATTGCCACAATTGAAAAGTATAAAGCGGATATGAAATTGGCTTTAGGGGATAATAAAAAATTAGCACCAATTTTATCTGAAGTTCAAACTAAGTTTAGTTTGGCAGATGTGAAAAATAAAGATGGAATAGCGATACCTTATTTAGATTATCATTTTAAAGGTTTTCCAGCTGTAGCATCATTGGCAAAATTATCTGCATGGCAGAATGATGTTAAAAAAGCAGAATCAGATGTTTATAGTACTGCATTGGGTAAAGCGGCTGTTGCTGCTGCCTCTTATAGTAATTATCAAGCTATCGTGGTATTAGATAAAAATGCTTACTTTCAAGGAGAGAAAGTTACAGGAAAAGTAGTATTGGGTCGTTATGACGAGAATACTAAACCTACCAATGTTACTGGTGCAAGATTGGATCCAGCTACAGGTCAGGCTAAAATAGCTTTAACCGCAGGAGGAGTAGGTGAGCAAAATATTTCGGGAAAATTTACTTTTGTTGAAGATGGTAAAACAATTCCTTTACCATTCGCTGGAAAATATGTTGTTGTACCAAGACCTAATTCTGCTACAATTTCAGCAGACAAAATGAACGTAGTCTATAGAGGTGTATCTAATCCAATGACGATTTCATTTGCTGGTATTCCGGATAATGCTGTTAATGCTTCTGCTCCAGGTTTATCAAAGGTGGGTAATGGCAAGTACGTTATGAATCCTGGTGGAGGTAATGAAGTTGTAGTAAGCGTTTCTGGTAAAATGTCTGACGGAAAAGTTGCGAATGATAAAAAAGTATTTAGAATCAAAGGAATTCCAGGTCCAACAGGAACAATTAGAGGAGAAACAGGTGTGGTTAAAGGACCTAAATCTAATCTTGAAATTGCTACTATTGGAGCAAAATTAGAGGATTTTGATTTTGAAGTTGGTTTAAATGTTGTTGGATTTAATTTAAAAGTAACTGGTCAACCTACAGTTGTTGTTCAAGGAAATAGATTGAATGCGCAATGTAAAGCGGTTCTTTCAAAAGCAGGAAGAGGAGATCAAGTAACAATCTCTGAAATTAAAACTAAACTTGTCGGAGCAGGTAGTTATTTATTGCCAAGAACTGCTCCAGTAATTTTTGAAATACAATAATAAGTAGGTTTTGGTAACCTATTTCAATATCTTATAAGGATAACATGATGAATGTAAGAAATTTTTTAATCGCCATTATCTCTATTTCCGGAAGTTTTGCGTCAGTAGCGCAATCCAATCTGCTTAATGCAAAAATTCCAGAAGAAATAGGGCTGAAAACTGCTGCTCAACTTGATTCAGATAACGATAAGCCTTTAGCTTACGGTTATGTGCATGATAGAGATGTTCTGATGGGAAAGACTACTTGGGAAATTATAGACTTGAGCGAAAAAATTAATTTTGCCTTGTACTTTCCAATTGATACTGCAAACATAGGATCAGATAGAAGGTCTTTGTATGATGTGTTGACCAAAGCAATGAAAAATGGTGAAATCACGGAAGTGTATACCGACAGCTATTTTAACACTAAGAAATCGTTGCAAGACATTCAGGGGTCGCTAACACGAATTGATACGACGGATGCGGGTAGAGAACAAATTAACGCTGGAAATCAAATTTCTGATGAGTATATTTTGAGAACAGATTTATCAGCACAAGATGTAACACAATATAAAATTAAAGGATATTGGTATTTTGACAAGCGTCAAAGTGAATTGAAATATCGTTTGTTAGGATTGTGTCCTGTTACTCCAGATGTTTACACGGTCAACAGTGATGAAAAAGATTATATTGAACTATTTTGGATCTTTTTTCCTGCTGCTAGAGAGGTTTTGCATGAAGCAAAAGCTTTCAATGATAAAAATTCAGCAATGCCCGTTTCATTTGACCAAATATTAAATTCAAGACGTTTTAACGCGGTTATTTATAAAGAAGAAAATGTGTATGGAGATAGATCTATTGAAGAATACATGAAAGATAATGCACAAAATCAGCTGTTAGAATCCGAGAGAGTGAAGGATAAAATTCGCAATTTTGAATCAGACATGTGGAACTATTAGTTTTTCTTAAAAAATTATTTAAAAACTCTTACTGTAATGGTAAGAGTTTTTTGTTTTAAAGGGTTTTCTTTGTATTTCGTTTTTTAAAGAGTTTTTATATGATTGATTATTTAATTATAGGTAGTGGATTAGCAGGGATTTCTTTTGCAGAAAAGGCCTTGCAAAATGGTAAATCTATTTTTGTCATGGATAATAATTCCCAAAATTCCTCTAAAATTGCTGGTGGGCTATACAATCCAGTTATTTTAAAGCGCTTTAGTGAAGTTTGGAAAGCGAAGGAACAATTAGAATTAATGGAACAGTTTTATGCTGTTTTAGAGGAAAAATTAAAATGTACCGTTGATTTCAAAAGGCCCATCTTACGGAAATTCTTTTCTGTTGAAGAACAGAATAATTGGTTTGCGGCTTCTGATAAGCTAACATTAGCTCCCTTTTTATCCACTCAATTAATTTCTAAAAAATATCCTGAAATTGATTCTCCTTATGGATATGGTGAAGTTTTACAGACAGGCTATGTGGATACTGCTTTGTTAATAGAAAAGTATAGAGCCTACCTGATCGACCATACGCTTTTTCAAGAAGAATCTTTTGATTATGACGCTTTACAGCTTGAAACAAGTGGTATTCGCTATAAAGATATTCAGGCGAAGCATATTATTTTTGCTGAGGGTTTTGGTATACATGCAAATCCTTTTTTTAAGGATCTACCATTAGACGGTACAAAAGGAGAGCTTTTTATAATCAAAGCACCCAAATTAGATTTAGATGTAATAGTTAATACGAGCGTCTTTATTTTACCGCTTGGCAATGATTTATTCAAGGTAGGTGCAACTTACAATTGGAAAGATAAAACAAATTTGCCTTCAGAAGAAGGTAAAACCGAATTGGTAGAAAGAATACAAGAAATAATAACCTGTGATTTTGAGATTATAGCCCATTTTGCGGGAGTTCGCCCTACGGTAAAAGACAGACGGCCGTTAGTAGGAACGCTACAAAATCACCAAGCTATTCATATTTTGAACGGCTTGGGGACTAGAGGTGTGATGCTGGGGCCAGCAATGGCAAAAGAACTGTTTGACTCTATTGAATACCAAGTTCCTTTAGATGCTGCTATTGATATTAGACGATTTAAAACTAAAGAAAAGAAGTAAAACTATTTCAGTTTATTCTTTGAATCGTAGGAAACAAACATGTTAATGTAGATGTTCCTAGCCCAACGTAAAACGAATGGGAATGATATAAGAAGTGAAACGATAATTACTATAAAAGCTACTTTAAGACTAGATCCTAAAAATAAAAATGAGATAATGAAGGCTGCAACTCCTATGCCAACATTTAAGCCGTAACTAACGTACATCGCACCATAAAAAAAGGAAGGCTCAATTTGATAATGTAAGCCGCAATGACTACAATTTTCATGCATTTTTAATATTTTATTTAAATGAAGTGGATTTTTATCTAAATACATACTCTCATTCTGACATTTTGGACAAGTTCCTGTTAAAATGCTATATAATTTGGATCCTTTTTTTAACATTTGCAAAAAATTTAATTTTTCCTTTTTTGGAGTTACAAATTTACGCATTCGAAAAGGAATAAAATCACAATACATGCTTAATATACACAATTTATCTGTTTCTTTTGGTGGTACTTATTTATTTGAAGAAGTTACCTTTCGATTAGGTGCCGGAGACAGAGTTGGTCTTGTTGGGAAAAATGGAGCCGGAAAATCTACCATGCTTAAAATGTTGGCTAGAGATTTTGCTCCTGATTCAGGGGTTATATCTCAAGAGAAAGATATCCGTATGGGGTTTCTGCGTCAGGACATTGATTTTGAGCAAGGTAGAACAGTTCTTGAAGAAGCCTATGAAGCTTTTACGGAAATAAAAATTGTAGAAAAAAAGCTGGAGGAGATTAATCATTTGTTAATAACCCGTACTGATTATGAAAGTGATGAATACAGTCAAATTATAGAAGATTTATCAGATTATACCCATCGATTTGAGTTATTGGGAGGGTATAATTATGTAGGGGATACGGAGAAAATTCTTTTGGGATTGGGTTTTAAAAGAGAAGTATTTGACAATCAAACGGAAACATTTTCTGGTGGTTGGAGAATGCGGATCGAATTAGCCAAATTATTGTTGCAAGCCAATGATGTTTTGTTACTGGATGAGCCAACGAATCACTTGGATATAGAAAGTATTATCTGGTTAGAAAGTTTTTTGCGTAATTATCCAGGTGTGGTGGTTATCGTATCTCACGATAAAATGTTTTTGGATAATGTCACCAACAGGACCATTGAAATTTCGCTGGGAAAAGCCTATGATTTTAATAAACCCTATTCTCAATATTTAGAATTACGTCATGAAATCCGTGAAAAACAATTGGCAACGCAAAAAAATCAAGCCAAAAAAATTGAAGAGACGGAGAAATTAATTGAAAAATTTCGTGCCAAAGCTTCCAAAGCTTCGATGGCTCAATCTTTAATTAAAAAACTAGATAAAGTAGAACGTATTGAAGTCGATGAAGATGATAACTCAGTGATGAATATTTCTTTTCCTGTTTCTAAAGAGCCGGGAAGAGTTGTTATCGAAGCGGAGCATGTAACTAAAAGCTACGGTGATGTTACGATTTTGAAAGATATTAACTTGTTAGTAGAGCGAGGCAGCAAGATTGCATTTGTTGGACAAAACGGACAAGGAAAATCTACCTTTATCAAAGCTATAGTTGATGAATTTGAGTATCAAGGAAACATTAAATTAGGTCATAATGTACAACTAGGCTATTTTGCTCAGAATCAAGCCGAATATTTGGATGGTGAAATTACTTTATTGCAAACTATGGAGGACGCGGCAGCAGATACAAACCGGATGAAGGTGCGTGATATGCTGGGTTCTTTTTTGTTTAGAGGTGATGATGTAGATAAAAAAGTAAAAGTGCTTTCAGGAGGCGAAAGAAATCGCTTAGCGTTGTGTAAATTATTATTACAACCTATTAACGTGTTGTTGATGGATGAGCCTACAAATCACTTAGACATTAAATCAAAAAATGTTTTGAAAGCGGCACTTCAAAAATTTGGTGGGACTTTATTACTGGTTTCACATGATAGGGATTTCTTGCAAGGAATGTCAAATTTGGTATATGAATTTAAAGACCAAAAAATCAAAGAATATTTAGGCGATATCAACTATTTTTTAGAACAACGCAATATGGAAAACATGCGCGAAGTGGAGAAGAAAGATGCTGAGAAAGCTGCCGCACCTAAAGAAAGTAACAAGGCTTCCTATGAAGACCAGAAAAAGGGAAAAGCATTGCAAAACAAACTAAGCAAAGTGGAGAGCCAAATTAAGCAATTAGAAAAAAACATACAGCAGGACGATAAAATGTTAGCTTCTAATTATGATAAGCATATTGAAGATGCAAAATTTTTTACTGCCTACAATAAGAAAAAAGCAGAATTAGACAAACTCCTGCTGGATTGGGAAGTTGTTCAAGAAGAAATTGATCATTTATAATAGCAAAGAGTTCCGTAATGGAGCTCTTTTTTTATGCAATAATTCCTATTGATTTGGAATGTGCAATGGCTTCACTACTATTTTTAAAATAACAAATAGAAACATTTAATGTTTCTAAATTTTTCATAACAGTCATAATTTGTTCTTTTTTAGTGGAGCCAGTTTGTCGTATGTAAACCGCTTTTACTGTTACAGGGAAAATCTTGCAAATCGCTTCATATAGAAAAGGATCGTGTTGCGAATCATCCCCAAGGAGTACATATTCTAAATTGGGGTAAAATTCTAAGATATGTTTTATTTTATCAAATTTATGATTGTGGTTTCCTCTGCCAGTCATGAAGAAATCGGTTAGACTCGTTTTAATATCTTTTAGCAATAAAACAGCTTTTGGAAGTTTATGGATTTCGGTGAATTTTGTTATAAAACGATACAAATTCCATTCACTGCTGGAAACATAAAAAAAAGCATTAAACTCTTCTTTATTGTCTCTTCCTGCAGTACTTAAAGCTTGATAATGGGTGACAACGTCCTCATATATTTTTCTCTTATTTACATTTTTAAACAACAGCACATATAATTTTTTCAACGGATTTAGCGTATGTGACACTAAAAAAGTATCATCTATATCAGATATAATTCCTAAATTTCCTTTGTGTGGCCTAATGTAACTATCCTTCGTAGTAATGGTTCCATTTTTATAAACAATACTAACTTCATAATCAATCCAGCCGTAGTTTTTGTCTTGATCTAAAGGCACACAAAATTTGAAATAACCGTCCGCTAATGTTTTGGTATGAATTTTGGAATTGTTGTGTTTTAGATAGACATCAGCATTAGCTTGAGTTTTTATTTGGAACATTTTGATAACAGAAGTAGCGTTTTTTAGATTCTTTTTTTGAAAATTATACTCCTCAATCGATGTGGGTTTGAACACATGTCCCATGACAATTAATTCTTGTTCATTAGCATAACCTCGATATAATTTTAAAATTGGTTTCATATATTGTAGTACTTTTGATAAAAGATGAATTTAACGGTTTTAAATCAATAAAACAGAATAAAATTTGAAAAATAACGTAATCCTAGTTGTTAATCCCATTTCGGGAGACGTTGATAAGTCTGATCTTATTGATGAGGTCGCTTTTTTTGCGGAAAAGGAAAATTTGAATTTAGTGATTTATAATACATCTGGAGTTTCAGATAGTGACAATATAAAAGCGCTTTATGCAACCTACGCGCCAAAGCGAATTATTGTAGCGGGAGGTGACGGCACAATAAAAATGGTGGCGGAAGCCATGGAAACTCTTGATGTGATCATTGGTATTTTGCCAGTCGGTTCCGCCAATGGTTTAGCTGTAGATTTAAATTTACCCTCTGGGATTTCAGAAAATTTGGAAATCGCTTTTCAAAATGGTTATATGGAAATTGACATGGTTTCCATTAACGGAAAAAAAAGCATTCATTTAAGCGATTTGGGAATCAATGCAGAAATGATTAAGAACTATGAAAACAGCAGTATTCGTGGAAAATGGGGGTACGCACTGCAAACCGTAAACACTTTGATTGATTTAGAAGATCCATTTATCGCGACCATTACCGGTGATTTTCCTACGATAGAATGTGAAGCTAGAATGATTGTAATCGCTAATTCTCAAAAATATGGCACTGGGGTTTCCATAAATCCTAATGGTATAATGGATGATGGGAAATTTGAATTGGTTATTTTGAAAAATATGGATTTGGTGGTATTAGGCAAAATCATAACGGGTAATATGCCAATCGATGTAAATGATGTAGAGATTATTTCGACTGATAAAGCCTTTATAACAACAAACATTCCAGTTAGTTTTCAGATTGATGGAGAATATTGCGGAACCGAAACCAAGTTGATTATTGAAATTCTACCCAAACAAATGAAAGTGGCAATTCCTAATCCTCCAATTCAAATTATTTAAACGGATTTCGTTCTTGCCAGATGCTTTCGGGTTCTAGATATTTGAATATTTTTGACATGTAAGGATTTACCAATCTATTGTTGTGCGCTATAAGTCCATACATTTTTAGGGGTTTAGCACCAACAGAACTTTTTATTTCCAAAGCTGTTCTAGCAAAAACTATTTCCTTGAAGCCTTTGTTTATGGAGTAAGCAATCATATCATATAACATGTTTAAATAAAGCATCTTTTCTCGTTGAATGCTGTCGTCATAGCCAAGAAAATACGTATCCATGATTGCTCCATTTTTTATTAAAGTATTGAAGCCAATTAGTTTTTCGCCAATAAAATAACCATAAAAAAGGAATTTGTCTTTAAAGATTTCTTTAAAAATTCTAAAATGGTTTTTTGGTAGAAAAAAAGTATTAAAAGGAGCATTTTTAGCAACATGAAAATACAGCTCATAAATGGTGTCTTCCAGTGAAATAATGTCTTCCAGATTTAATTTTCGTTTCTGTATGTCAGTTGCCCTTTTACGCGCTCTTTTATACTGATCTCTGTATTTTTTTGAAAGAGAATCAATGTAATCATGCTCTGATTTCCAATTTTCATTTATGGAAAAAATCATGTTGGGTTGTGTCGAAAATTGATAATCATTTTCGAATTCTGGAATGGCGAAGTTTTTGATTTCTTCCTCACTAAAATCTTTATAGGTCGTAATATGAATAGTAACACCTTTAGATTTAAATATTTTTTTTAATTCCGTTGTAGCGAAATATAAGGCTTTCATCGCTTTTTTCTTATCGATTGAATCGGATAAAGCATAGCAATTTTGTCCTGTTAGCATGTTGTTTCCAAGGACCAAAACTTGTGATCCGAAATTTCTAAAAACAATATTGCGGACGGCAGTTTTTATACATTGGTCTCTTTCTCCAAAAGAGGCTAATTTATTCAAATTTAGAAATTGAGAAAGGGAAATGCCAACTAAAGTCTCCTTTTCAAAAATGCCAATAAAATGACAAATCATGTTTTCAGGAGACGATTTTTCTAAAACTTCTAAGTATTTTTTGGATAAAAATATAGTTGAAATTGCTACATCATCCCAATTTAAAGGAAGTTGCGCTGTTGAAGTATAAATTTTAAAGGAATAATCGGTGTTCAAATTGAGTAGAAATGTTTTTTTCAAAATTAGTTAATAAAGTTAAAGTATCATTGATTGTCTAGAAATTAAGTAACTTTATATGATAAAATAAATAAATTATGAAAACCTATTCAGAGGAATCCATTCAAACCCATTTGGAAGAGCTAAAAGGCTGGACATTTAACAATAGCGGAATTGAGAAAAAATTTAAATTTGCTGATTTTACTCAAGCTTTGGGTTTCATTGTACAAGTAGGAGTGATGGCAGAGAAAAGAAGCCACCATCCGGAATTATTTAATGTCTATAATAAGGTGACTATTCGATTGACCACTCATGATGCTGGTGGAGTCACGGATAAGGATATTGATTTGGCGCAGGCTATAGAAAAAATTTAGAAAAAAATCGTCTTGATTGTCTCAAGACGATTTTTTTTATTTAAAACCTTTGCTCCTTGCGCTAGTTTTGTTCAATTATAATAAAAAAGGGGCACAGATTGCTTCCAGTAATTAGTTGCATTAAAATCTGAATATCAAGGTCTTAAAAATGGATTTCTACAATTTTATGTCGCTTATGAAAACAGCATTAAAAAGTTAAAGTTAGAATAAATTAGAAATTAAAAGTAAGCTATTTCTGTAAATAAAGGGAAATATTGTGTTGTTTGTCGATTTTATTTGCTGATTAACTATTTTGTAGGTAGTTTTAGATGTGCAAATTAAAATTCCAGTCATGAAAATTATACCTACGCTACTTTTATCCATTTTATTTTCTTTTTCAATGCTTGCAAATGTTTCTCAGTCAGAGAAAGAGGCCTTGGTGAAATTATATGAAGCTACAAATGGAAAGCAATGGATTAATAAGTGGGATTTGTCATTGCCAGTTTCTACATGGTATGGCGTTAAACTTCAAGATGATAAAGTGATCTCAATACGATTAGCGGATAACAATTTAGTAGGTGAAATTCCAACGGAGATTCTAAATTTGACTGGTCTTCAAGAATTAGACTTACATAAAAATAAGATATCGGGAATGATACCTGTTTTTATTGGAAATCTAAAAGAAATGAAAGTATTGAATCTTTCTTTTAATAATTTATCTGGATCAATTCCTGCTTCAGTTTGTGATATGGCTAATTTGAAAGATTTAGAATTGTATATGAATGCACTCACTGGAGAATTGCCAATGCAAATTGGTGCGTTGAAGCAATTAGAAGTTTTATCTTTATTCAACAATGAAATTGTTGGAGAAATTCCAAATTCTCTTTATGATGTAAAAACGATGAAGGTATTGTTGCTAAACAGTAATAAACTGGTAGGCGGATTGAGCAGAGATGTTGAAAATATGACTGCATTAGAAAATTTCAGTTTGTTTGATAACAAGATGGATGGTCAAGTTCCATTTGAATTAGAAAACTTAAACAATCTTAAAGAAATGAATATTTCCTATAATAGATTTAAGGGTTTAGTTTCTAAAAATTTAGCTGTTTTGGATACCTTGAACATGACGATGTTGAACGAGCAAGGAATAACCGTTTTATTAGATGTAACAACGAATAGAAATTCAGCTATTGTTTCAGAGGATTAATTTAGAATTACGTTAGATACTATTTTTCAAATAAAGATTTTAGTTGGTTTCGGATATTTAATTATAATAAACTTAGTTGGTTGAAAACCTGTATGACTTGTCGTATAGGTTTTTTTATTTAGTTAAATGTGGTAATCAATGCCTAATTTAGTTTTCTTAGGTTCGATAGAACCCTTTATTAAGTAGCTATTTTTTTGAGTTAGTAGGTATTCAGTAATATAGCGATAATATGAAAAGAATCGAATTCAAGGGTAATTGTTTCTCCAGGCTTTACCTGAATTCTTAAGCTGTGAGCATCTTTACCTTTTTGCTATTTCCAATACTTACCTTTTTTCAATATACATACTGCCGTTTTATTGTGCTATAAATCGGTTTTGATACGTAGTCCAAAGTAATTTTTTAAGTATTATTTTCAATACCTATAATTCTGGAAGATAATCTATGTGCTAAAAAGGTAAAGAGTAGACATAGATATAAGCAAAAATAGAGATGGCGAGTAGGTTTTTCAATCCTATTTGTTCAAGCAAAGTTCATTTTAATGGTTATGATAGAAAGCAAGAAATTTAAGAAGTTGGGATTGATATAGATTTAGCTTTTAATTTTTTTGATCCATGGAAGAATTTATTTATTTAAAATTAAATAGTCATAGCTATTTTGAAAAAAAAGCTTCAGATTTCTCTGAAGCTTTTTAGGAACGGTTAATCTTGAAAATTCCAACGCAGTTATTGATGGTTCTTATAAAATTGTTTGTGTTAATAAAAATGTTGGAAATATACTTTTAGGAACCGTTATTGAGGCATTTTTGGTGTTGCAATTCGGCCGTTTGGAGTGCTTAGTGTTTCAATAAAAGCTAAAAGCGCATTGATTTCGGCTCTGTTTAAATCTAGTTTTTTAAGAATTGGTGAAGTTACCGGAATCAAAGAATCGCGAGCTGTTCCTAAATATCTCTTCTGAATAGCGGAAGGATTTCCTAAATTATAAAATTCCACCACATCTAGTAAACTTGGAAAATGTCCGTGATGCATCCAAGGTCTTGTATTGACAACCTCTCTTAAAGTTGGCGTTCTAAATTTTCCAAGATCTTTTTTATCTCCAGTAACATTGTAACGACCAAAATCTTCATCTTTGGTCCCAAACAATGTTTGTCCGTCATTATGGAATTGATTATCGCTAAAATAAGGGGTATTGTGACAGTTGATGCATTGCGCTTTAGTTCTGAACAAATGCAATCCTGTTACTTGTTGGTCTGTAAACGCCTCCGATTTTCCACTGACAAACTGATCAAATTTACTTTTTGGGCTTTTTATTGTACGTTCAAAAGTAGCAATAGCATATTGAATTCTTTGCAAAGTAACTTTCTCGTCACCAAAAGCCTCTGTAAACAATTTGCCATAGCCTTTTACACCAACGATTTTATCTACGGCAATGGTCAGTTTTTCATTCATTTCTAAAGGATCTGCAATAGGAAACTGGGCTTGATCTTCTAAGCTGGAAGCACGACCATCCCAGAACAATGATTTGGCATACCCTGAATTTAAAATAGTCATGGAATTTCGTTTTCCGTTTTGTCTGTTATGACCAAAAGAACGTGTCAGATTATCCGTCCAGCCCAATTCCGGATTGTGGCAGGAGGCACACGCTATTTGTCCGCTTACTGATAATCGAGGATCAAAAAATAATGTTTTACCCAAAAAGGCCTTTTCTTTAGAGTATTTATTGTACTCTGGGTAAGTCATCTCTGGTAGTGGCCCAATATCTTGAAAAGTGGTTTTGTCAACATTCTTGTCCAAATTAGGTTTTGGCCATAACGCTGGATTTCCGCTGGAATACAGTTGCCTTAAATCTTGTATGTCAATATATTCGTTTTCGTCATCTGTTTTATAAGCGGACAAAAAAATCAATAAAGCGACTGGAAGTATGATGTGTTTTATTTTCATTTGTAACTACTATTAATAATTTTATAGACTAATTTCTTTGAGACAACTCTCAGTTATTGGAGCCGGTTTTGGATATACTCTGTTATTAAAAATTCGGTATTGTGCGGAAACAGTTCCGCCAAAAAGGGCTATATTGTTTGCTTTTAATTCGAATGAAATTTCAAATAATCCAGCACTAATTTCTTTGTACGTTCCACCGCCAGAAATTCCTATGCTGTAACTTTTACCATTTGTTCCTGCAATAGTGATGTATTGCGGAATCACTAAAACAGTACCTTTAGTTTTACTATTTCCATTTTCAGGGAAAAATTCAAGCGCCGAAGTAATATTAAATCCTGGAGAATTTGCAGCGGAAACACTTTCATTAGAAAACCATCGTTTCAAACCGAAAGAATTAGTTGTATTAGTCCCGGTAGCAACATTAAACCCAATTTTAAAAGCATGATGATACACATCATCTGTAGTGCTTGGGGTTCCTTTATCGCTATATAAGATAGCGTTTTCTGAACCAGCAGGAACGACCACTGGAAAGGTAAATGCATTAAAAGTTTGCCATGCACAAATTCCGTTTCTATCAAACCAATGCTCTCCATAAGTCAGGTAAAATGGATTTGATAAATCATAGAAATTTGCTGCTGTATTAGTAGCAATATCTCGGAAGGATTTAATAGGTTTCACGATTTGGAGCACGGTATTTCCTGTAGTCGTATACGTATCCGAATTTACTAATGCAATATTCGTTTGATAAAAAACATCATCATTATTTATGTTTTCCAATAGTTTCAAACGGTAGGTTATGCTGTTTCTATTGTCTCCAAAATCATCGTGAGTCAACGTATAATTGAAACCATTTAAAAACTCAAAAATCCTATCGGTGTTGATTTCCGAAGGTATAAAACCATTTGGGAAATCAACTTTAAAAACAATTTCTTCTCCTATTTCGCCTTTTATCTCAAACCTGTTTATCGGAAAAGTGTAGGTGGTTTTTACCTCATCGAGATTGACTTCAAAACTATTATTGGGAGCAACAGTATTCAAATTTCCAAGAGTGATGGCTGGATCTGAACTTTCTTCTAGTTTTAAAGTAATCTTTTGTTTTGTATTCCATCTTTTGTCGAAAGACAAAAATATAGTATCCGTAAGTTGATTTCCCGCAAAAGAGATTTGGTTCAACGGTTTTACGCTATAATTGTTGCTCTCTCCAGTTCCTGTTATGCTGTAGGTTACAAAAACAGGTTTTTTCAAGGTAGAAGAGGTTAGCGTTACCGGAATTTTCAATGGTTTCACTGATCTGTTCGTGTAACTGCTCACTGGAACTAATGCGCTGTTCAATGCGGGATACGCCAAGGGGACATTATTGCTGCTTACTAATACATTGAAACGTACAAAGGGATCAACAGCATTAGTACTTAATTGATAATCATCCTTTGAGCAAGCGGTAAACAGGCTTAGGATCAAAACGGCTATCGATATAATTTTAATAGGATTCATTTTGCTGTAAGTTTGAATTAAGATTAATATTTTTGCTTGGAATTGGCAACACAAATTTTGGAGACGGAAAATCCAAACTACAGTTTTGCGACAAGCATCCGTCGATTCTTGCTACAGACTTATTTCTTCTGGCCAAATCAAAAAACAAATGCCCTTCAAAACAAAGTTCTTTTCTACGTTCCAGTAACAAGGCTTGTTCTAAATTATCAGTTGTGGTCAATAAAATCGCTTTTGCTCTAGCTCTTATAGTATTGATATCGTTTTTGGCAGTTTCTAGATCTCCAAGTTCCAAGGCTGCTTCGGCACGAATAAGATAGAGTTCACTTAACCTGAAGGCTGAATATCCCGGATTATCCTGAAACTTTTTGGTAAAAGAATAATTTACATTTACAAAAACCCCATTTATCAATGTAGGAAGTGCTTTTTCTAGAAATAATTGCTTTCTTATGTCAGTAGATTCGTAAAGTCCTAATAAATCTTGAGAAGCCACATATTTATTGTAATTTGTATTTGAAAAATACCCAAAATAACTGGACAAAGAACCTCCAACGTCGCCACCGCTGTCTCTGGGAACTGAGAATTCTAGCAGGTTTTCAGCAAGTGGAACATTTGTTTGCTCCCATTGCGAAACATAATTTTCACTTGGGGTTAATGAAACTCCAGCATTTAAAATAACATCGTTTGCCGTTTCAAAAGCATTCTGCCAATCGTTTTTAGACAAATAAACGCGCGCCAATAAGGCTTTCGCATTTACACGGTTGAAATAGGAGTACGATGGTCCGGTTAACAAAGAATTATCCGAAAAATGATCCAAAGCCACTTTGATATCCTCAATAATTAAAGAATAAGTGCTTGTCAAAGTTTCTCGTTTTGGATACGTAATGCCTCCCGATAAACTTGTTTTGTTATAGATAATTCCTAATTGCATCTCTAGGCCCGTATTTCCTATAGCCTGACTGTAAATTAAAGTTAGTAAATAATGGGAATAGGCTCTTATTGCTAAAGCCTCGGCTTTAATCTGCTTTTTTTCAACATCGGTGGCATCGGGCAAAGCATCTACATATTCTAAAATTAAATTGGTTTGATTGATGACATCATAACTTGCATCATAGAAGGTCGTGAAGTCACTTTCTTGTGCCAGATCTTGGAACGAGTATACATTTTCTAAGTTGATAGGAACAGTAATCTGACCCCTATTATTACCAGTTATTGTGGGTGTAAATTTAAGATTTCCGCCTTGTAAATCAGCATAAACTGCAAATCGCTCACCTCTTACATTTGCTTCAAGCGATCCATAAGTGCCATTCAAAGCGCTCAACATTCCTTTTTTTGTTGCTAATTGTTCCGTAATCGATGTTTGAGAGCCGGGTTCTTGTTCTAAAAAATCACTGCAACTCTGCAATGAAAAAAGAACAAATAAAACGGTTAATAATCTATAAAAATATGTTGTTTTAAAGTATTTCATCGCATTAAAATTTAGTGTTAAAACCTAAAGAAATTGTTCGTGCTTGCGGATAGGTAAAATTAAATTCACGTATGCCGTTCCTTCCAGACGGACTTTTATCTTTATACCAATAGACTACATTCGAAACATCGACAAAAACAGATAATGCATCCAAAAAGGTTTTTTTGAAAGGAACATTATAGCTTAGATTAATGTTGCTGATCTTTAAATAAGTAGCGTCATATAGAAATTTACTCAAATTTGGAATCAAGGTTGTATTACTGATAACCAAAGGTTGTGAAACTACATCACCTTGATTTCTCCAATAATCATAAGCATTAACAGAAAGGTTTCTATTAGAGGTAATGTTATATTTTGAGATCAGGCTGTTATCCACTAAATAATCTCCCCCCAATTGAAAGGCTCCTCTTATTGATAAAACAATCGCATTATTGATAGTGAAATTATTATTAAAACCACCGTAAGCTTTGGGTTGGTTGTCGCCAATAGGAACCCAATCAGCCGCAGTAAATAAGTTTGTATAAGTAGCTGCATCATATATTTGTCCGTCTTTCTCTACCAGATCTCTTCCGGTTGCGGGATCAACGCCCGCCCATTTTACTCCCCAAATTGTGGAGGTGCTGTATCCTACTTTTTGAGCAAGAGCAACTTCTGAAGTAGAAAATTCACTTCCTAAACCTACAAGTTGCGTTACTTTATTTTCAACAGTAGAAATATTAAAGGATGTTGTCCATTTAAATTGATCGCTTTGCAACCATTTAATACGAGTTGAAAATTCCAGTCCTTTATTATACATGCTAGCTGCGTTTAATTGAATGGAATTGTAACCGGTTTCGGTTGGTATATCTCTGCTGGTTATCAAATCTTTTAAATCGTCATAAAAATATTCCAAGGACAATTCTACTCTTCCCAAGAAATTAAAATCGATACCTGCGTTAAATTTTGTGTTTTTTTCCCAACTCAGTTGCCCGTTTGGAGCTTCGCTAGGAGAGGAACCTTCTGCGCCATTGTACCCGTTTTGATTTAAGATATAAAGTCCTTTTGAACGATACGATCCTATTCTTGAATTCCCAGTTGTTCCATAACTGATTTTAAATTTTAGCAAATCAATACCGCTGTTCGATTTTAAAAAATCTTCATTACTGACAATCCAACTCAATCCGGCTCCACCATTTAAAGCTACATTAGTATCATCCCCAAAAACCGAGCTTTCATCTCTCCTAAAATTACCTAAAAAGTAATACCTCTTTTTATAATTGTAGTTAAACTGAGAAAAAAACGAGACTCTTGAACTATAACTGATGTCATCCCCATACGTTTGATTTAATAATGATTCATCAACGGTTGTCAACGGATCATCATCTCGAATTGCGTCTTGAACATTATTTAGACCATTGGGATTTACAAAACCTCTACCGGATGAATAATTAAAATTTGCTTTGTCGCTAGACAATTCAAAACCAAAAATCCCATCAATGTTATGGTCTATATTCACTGTTTTATTGAATAACGCTTGTCCCTGCCAGTTCCATTTAGTTGAGTTTCTTTCATTCAAAAGGCGTCTTCCCCAATTTGGATATTGCAGTCCTTCTAAAGTAAATGAGCCGTTGTACTGTCCGCTTTCATTGGCACCGGAAAAATATCTGTCCTGCGTTTTGTCTTTGTAATCTATTCCAAAAAGCGTTGAGAAACTTAAAAATTTATTGAATTCATACGAGGCATTCAAGCTTGCTAAAATACCATAACTATCGGTTATGTTTTTGTTTTGCTCAATAGCTGCTAATGGATTTCCTAAGCCTAAAACACCAACAGTTGCATACGTTCCGTCCGCATTATAAGGCGAAATAGTAGGGACAAAGGCATAACTATAATAAATATTTGGGGCATCCTTTTGAATGTAACTAGGGTTCATAGACAAACTGAAATCAAATTTATCCAAGCGGTAACCTAGATTTATACCGGCGTTAAATTGTTTGGTTTTATTCCCTTTTTGTGGCTCATCAATAGTAAGATAACTTAAACTGCTGCGATACGACAATTTAGAATTTGCTCCTGAAACATTAAAATTATATTTATTATAAATTCCCGCTACATTTAGTAAATCAAACCAGTCCGTGTTTATTCCATTATAGGGAACGGGTACATAATTTGTCTGACTATTTTTAAGATATTCATTTCTCAAATCATTGTACTGGAAACCACTTAGATATTTGATTGGATTAATGGCTGAGGAAACTCCAAGTTGGTTAGAAAATCCAAATTTTGCTTTTCCTTTTTTTCCTTTTTTAGTTGTGATAAGAATGACACCATTGGCACCGTCAGCGCCATAAATACTTACTGCAGCAGCATCTTTCAATACTGTAAAACTTTCAATATTCTCCGGTGAAATTTGGGCAAGAGGATTGGATAGATTTTCAGAGAAAGTTCCATTTGCATCAAAAAACTGACTATCAATACCCACTTCTTCACTCATTATTACACCATCAACAATAATCAAAGGCTGTGTCGACGTTCCTAAATTAGAATTTGTCAACGAACTCAAACTTCCTTGGCCTCTAATATTTATTTTAACAGGGCCTCCTATTCCCGAAGTATTTTCTATTAAGACACCTGCAATTTGTCCTACCACCATTTTATCAATACTTTCTGAAGCTTGCTCTACTGCAATATCCTTTGCGTTAAGGGTAGAAATACTTCCTACGATTTCCTCTTTTAATTTTTTAGTTCCGTAGGATGACGTAATTACAACTTGGTCTAATTCATCTGTGGCTTGTTCCATATTGAAAACAAAATCAAATGCGTTTCCCACACGAACGGATTGCGTTTTCATTCCTAAATAAGACACTTCTAAAACCGTATTTGGAATAGCATCTCCTCTTAATAAATAGACAAATTTTCCTTTGCTGTCACTAATAGCTCCAGTTGAGGTTCCTTTTATCAAAATAGTTGCACCTGGAACAGGGAGTTTGTCTTTGCTGTCTAGGACAATACCTTTGATGAAACGTTCTTTTTCCTGTGAAGCTGCTTTATCTGAAATTTCCAGTAATAATATTTGTTCTTTTTGTATAAAAAATGATATTTTCCTGTCTTTTAAGAGTTTAGTTAAAGCATTTTCTAGTGTACTATTTTTAACCGATACAGTTACTTTTTGATTGATGTCAATTTTATTAACGTTGTAAATGATTCGGTAATTCGTTTGTTGTTCAATAAATTTGATAACCTGGCTTAAAGGTTCTTCTTTAAAATTTAAAGTAATGGTCTTCTCTTTTGTTTGGGAAAAAGTAGTGATACTCATTAAGACTATCCCAAAAGTCAGTAAGAGTTTTTGCCAATAGGGGTACGCTGTAAACATCATTTAATTGTAAGTTTTGGTTAGTTAGTTGTTATTTAGTTATTGTTAATGGGTTATTTTTATAATGCCTTCTTTTTTAGTATATTTAAATGGAGTATCCAGCTTTAACAAATCTAGAATATCTTCCACTTTAGATTCTTTAATTTTAATTGTTCCTGAGAATTTCTGTGCCACTAAATTGCTGTTTGAGTTAACAATCGTGACATCAAATGCTCGTTCTAATCTTTTGCAAATGGATCCAAAAGTAGCGTCTTTCAAAACAAGTTCGCCTTGAACCCAAGCTGTAAATAAATCGACTTCTACTGTTTGAGTTGTAAATTTTTTAGAGGAACCATCCCACGTTGCTAAATGATTTGGTGATAAGATTGAATTATTTTTACGATTAGCATTCTCTGATAATCGCACACTTCCTGCTACTAAAACAGTTTGTATTTGTTTATCATCCGGATAAGCTGTCAGATTAAACTTTGTACCAAGGACTTCGATACTTACCTGATTAGCCTCTACTATAAATGGATGGAGTTGGTCTTTGGTAACATCAAAAAAAGCTTCTCCGGTTAAATACACTTTTCTATTGGTGTTTATTCCAAATTGTTGTGGATATTTCAGTGTACTTCCCGCATTCAAATGAACCGTCGTGCCATCTGAAAGGATTACTTTGAATGTCTGGCCATATGGAACTTTAAGTGTATTGTAAACCATTTTGTCATTCATGGCATGACCGTAATAAACAATGGAATCCTGACTTTGTTTCGCTATTGCTTTGCCTTTCTCATCAATAACGTTTTTCGTTTTATCTTTCGAAATATATTCTAAAGTGCCGTTGCTTAATTCCAAAACAATTTCTTTGGAAGGATTTGATTTTGGAACAAACAACTGTGTGGCTGTTTTTCCCAAACCAATAAATACAAGAACGATAGCTGCATATCGTAAAAACCTGTACCATTTACGGCTACTTTTCTTTTGTTTTTTCTTGTAAAATTCCTGAAGCGCTTTTGCTGGTATTTCATTTGATATTGCTGTGAAAGCCCACGCTTTTTTCAAAGCCATAAACTGCTTTTCGTTCTCTTCAGAAGTTTCAATCCATTTAAAAACAGTAAGAACTTCTTCTTCAGAAGCTTCATTGTCTAAATATTTATAAATCAATTCCAAAATCATATTGTTTTTTATTTAATCAAATACTCTTGTAAGTACCTTTTAGAAAGTGCGACAATCATTATTATTTATAAAAAAATTAAAAAATAGCGCAAGTCGTACTCCAATCGTCTAAGTAAGTACACTTAACAATTGAAATACCCTATGTTAAAATTTAATTATTTTTTAACTATTTAATAAAGTGATAATAATAAAGGAAGGCAAATAGTCTGATAATTGCTCTTTCAAAATTTTTAAAGCTTTTGTCATATGGGCTTCAACCGCTTTTTGGCTTACTCCCATTTCAGTAGCAATTTCTTCGTTTTTTTTATTCTCAAAACGTTTTTTTAGGTAAACTTGTTTTGTTTTTTCAGGAAGTTCAGCAATCACTTTATTTATTAAAACTTCTAATTCTGTTAATTCTAAGGAATCAAAATGCATCGAATTCAAAATTTGAGTATCTAATTCTTTCTCTTTTTGATTCAGTAACTCATTTTTAAATTTATTTTTTACTTCATTATGCCTTAAAAGATTTAAGCAAATCGATTTGGCATACGTGTAGAGAAAGGGTAGAATCCCATTTGCAGTTTCAATTTTGTCCTTGTTGATCCATAATTTCAAAAAAGCTTCTTGGGTTACATTTTTAGCTTCGTCCTTATCGTATAAAAATTGAATACTAAAACCTAAAACACGATTATAGTACTTGTTGAAATAAAAGTTGAAAGCGTCATTGTCCCCTTCCTTAAATGCTTTGAAGTAGTTTAATTCATTATGATTTATTTCTTTCATTAAATAAAAAATGATCGGTTGCTGTAAAAAGCTAAATTAGAAAAATAATTGAACTAATTGTAACTGTTCAGTACCTAATACGTTTATTAATTTGAATCACTCTGGTAAAAGGAGTATTATATAATTACATCAACAGAGGATGTTTTAACAAGGAAGCTGATTTAAAATAAGTGGATTAGTAGACCCATTATTTATTTTGATTGTAGTCGTTAAAAGAATTAATAATCTTTTAGTTAATTTTATACCATGTATTGTGATTGTTCTTTAACAAAAAAAAGTTCCAGATTTCTCTGAAGCTTTCTAGTAGTCCGCCACATCGGAGAGTCGTACCAGTGTCCGCCGCGGCGGATATGCGCTATCTTAAAGCTATATGTCAGCGATTATTTTATAAATAAACGCTCTTCCAACTCCAGTTTTAAGCTGTTTTTCTCTTTGCATAGCATGTGATTTAGAATGATAAAATTCAACATGAATGACAATCCAAGGTCTATATTTTAATGTATGCCCTTTTGTCCCTAGAAAGTTATGGGATTTGAATCGCTCAATTAAGTTGGAAGTATATCCGGTATAGTTTTGCTTATACTTAGAGGAATATAGAATGTAAACTACAAATTTATCCATCAGTTATTTTTGATAAATGTAAATAAAAAAAGCTCCAGATTTCTCTGAAGCTTTCTAGTAGCGGGAACAGGACTCGAACCTGTGACCTTCGGGTTATGAGCCCGACGAGCTGCCTACTGCTCTATCCCGCGATGTGCGTTTTGTAATCTCAATAAGGCTACTCTAGTAGCGGGAACAGGACTCGAACCTGTGACCTTCGGGTTATGAGCCCGACGAGCTGCCTACTGCTCTATCCCGCGTTGTTTCGGGTGCAAATGTACAACGAATTTCCGTATTTCCAATAAAAATTTTTAAAAATGTTTTATTTCATCTATTGACTTGATATGTCTACCTTTGCAAAATAAATTATAATAGAAATGTCACATAAAGCAGGTTTTGTAAACATCATCGGGAATCCAAATGTTGGGAAATCAACACTAATGAATGCCTTTGTTGGAGAAAGATTATCCATAATCACATCAAAAGCACAAACAACACGTCATAGAATTCTAGGAATTGTAAATGGGGAAGATTTTCAATTGATCTTATCTGATACACCGGGAATTATCAAACCAGCCTACGAAATGCAGGCATCGATGATGAATTTTGTAAAGTCGGCTTTTGAAGATGCTGACATCTTAATTTATATGGTAGAAATTGGTGAACAAGATTTGAAAGACGAAGCGTTTTTTAACAAAATCATTTATGCTACAATTCCAGTTCTTCTTTTATTGAATAAAATAGATAATTCTAACCAAGAACAACTCGAAGAGCAAGTGGCTTTCTGGACTGCGAAAGTTCCCAATGCAGAAATTTTTCCAATATCAGCTTTGCAGAATTTTAATGTGCCAGAAGTATTTGGACGAATCATTGAATTGTTACCGGAATCTCCAGCGTATTATCCAAAAGATCAGCTTACGGACAAACCAGAACGTTTCTTTGTGAATGAAACGATTCGTGAAAAAATATTGTTGAATTACAGCAAAGAAATTCCATACGCAGTCGAAATTGTTACTGAAGAGTTTTTTGAAGATGAAAATATCATTAGAATCCGTTCTTTGATTATGGTGGAACGTGAAACTCAAAAAGGAATTATAATAGGGCATAAAGGTGCTGCTTTGAAAAAAGTAGGAATGGAAGCCCGTGTCGATTTAGAGAAGTTTTTTGGAAAACAAATTCATATCGAATTGGTAGTGAAAGTAAATAAAAATTGGCGAAGTAACGTTAATATGTTGAAACGTTTTGGTTATAACCAGTAATTTTTTCTGGTCCTTTTTTTTAAAAATCAATATTGGAATTCAATTTTCGATATTGATTTTTTTTTAGCCCAGATAGCAGCGGCATCCTTTTATGCAGTCCCGAAACTTCGGGACTGCATAAAAGATATAGCGGAGAGCTGGAATTGCTCCAAATAAAAACTAAGATGCTATAATCTCCAAAAATAAATTTTCCAAATCATTCATTTGGTAGTGACCGTTACTTCGGATTTGTTTGGCTACGAAATAGAGCAAAAACCAGGCGAAAACCATTAATCCCATAACGATCAGATCGAATGTTACGGGATTTTTCAGGATATAATCAGAATAAGCAATCCCCGAAAAAATCAAAAATATTCCCGCTATAACAAAATGGAAGAACATAAAAAGTGTCCATAAGGTTGGGTCAGGTCCAAATAGTGCTCTGATATGCGTTTCGTTTTGGTCTTTTGATTCCATTTCTATATGTAAATGAGGCGACCAATACGCTTTTTTAGGTCCTTTTATGTTTAACCAAATGTGATAACCACGAATTTTAACGAAGTAATCTTTGGACTTGATTTGGGTGTAATTTGCAAATTTAACGCGCAAAGCGTCTATGTTTTGCGGAACATCTTTGTAAAATCGTAAGCGAAGTCTGAGTTCATTATTAGTGTCCATAGCAGTAAACTTGTAAGTGTTAAAAGGATAAGGTCTTACTAATATATTAAAAATATTGATATTCATGGTTTTAAACACTACCTTTGCAAAATATTTGAATTTATATTATGAATAACATTGTTGCGATAGTAGGAAGACCTAATGTAGGGAAATCAACCCTTTTTAATAGGCTGATACAAAGAAGAGAAGCTATTGTAGATTCAGTATCGGGGGTGACCCGTGATAGAAACTATGGTAAAAGCGAGTGGAACGGAAAAGAGTTTTCTGTAATTGATACCGGCGGATACGTACGTGGTTCTGATGATGTTTTTGAAGCAGAAATCCGTAAACAAGTAGAATTGGCTATTGATGAAGCTGACGTTATCATTTTTGTAGTTGATGTAGAAGAGGGGATTACTCCAATGGATGATGCCGTTGCGAGATTGTTGCGAAAAGTGACGAAACCAGTTTTACTTGCTGTAAATAAGGTGGATAATGCGATGCGTGAGAAAGATGCAATTGAGTTTTACAACCTTGGTTTAGGAGAATATTACACGTTTGCCAGTATTTCTGGAAGTGGAACAGGCGATTTATTGGATGCATTGATTGATGCTTTTCCTATAAAACCAGAACCAACTCAAGAAGAAGTGGTATTGCCTCGTTTTGCAGTGGTTGGTCGTCCTAATGCTGGAAAATCAAGTTTTATCAACGCTTTAATTGGTAAAGAGCGTTACATTGTTACTGATATTGCGGGAACAACCCGTGATTCAATTGATACAAAATTTGACCGTTTTGGTTTCGAATTCAACTTAGTGGACACTGCGGGAATCCGTCGTAAAGCAAAAGTGAAAGAAGATTTAGAGTTTTACTCAGTAATGCGTTCCGTTCGTGCAATTGAGCATGCTGATATTTGTATTTTGATTATTGATGCCACACGTGGATTTGAAGGCCAGGATCAAAGTATTTTTTGGTTGGCTGAGAAAAACCGTAAAGGAGTTGTAATCTTAGTAAACAAATGGGATTTAGTCGAAAAAGAAACGATGTCAACCCGTGATTATGAAGAAAAAATTAGAGAAGAATTAATGCCGTTTACGGATGTGCCTATTCTTTTTGTTTCTGCTTTAACCAAACAACGTTTGTTGAAAGCATTAGAAGCAACGGTAAAAGTTTTTGAAAACAGACAACAACGCATTGCAACTTCAAAATTCAATGAGTTTATGTTGAAAGTGATTGAAGCGTATCCGCCGCCAGCAACAAAAGGGAAATATGTAAAAATTAAATATTGCATGCAGTTGCCAACACCAACACCACAATTTGTGTTTTTTGCCAATATGCCGCAATATGTAAAAGAACCGTACAAACGTTATCTGGAAAATAAAATTAGAGAAAACTGGGACTTTTCAGGAGTGCCAATCGATATTTATATTAGAGAGAAATAGTCTTTATTTCCATAATTATACTAGAAAGTTTATTGAGTTTGTAAAAGCTCGGTAAACTTTTTTTATTTTTAGGAAAAAATATGAATGCAATAAATGGCAAAATAGTTTGGATTACAGGCGCTTCAAGCGGAATAGGAGAGGCTCTTGCCTATGAATTAGCAACTAAAAATTGCAAACTAATTCTTTCGGCTCGAAATAGAGATGCTTTAGAAACTGTGAAATCGAAGTGTTCAAACACAGAAGTTATGATTTTGCCTTTTGATCTGGTTGATTTTGACAACGCCAAAAATCATGTAGAAAAAGCTATTGCTGCCTTTGGAAAAATTGATATTCTAGTGAATAACGGTGGAGTAAGCCAACGCTCACTGATTGTAGAAACTGATTTTGAGGTGGATAAAAAACTCATTGAAGTAGATTATCTTGGCACGGTTGCGCTAACAAAAGCTTTGTTGCCTCATTTTATCAAAAATAAGAAAGGACATTTTGTTACTGTAACGAGTTTGATGGGGAAATTTGGTTCGCCATATCGTTCTGGCTATTGTGGCGCAAAACATGCTTTACATGGTTTTTTTGATGTTTTGAGAATGGAACATCAACGGGACAATATAAATGTCACCTTAATTTGTCCGGGATTTATTCAAACGGATGTGGACAAAAATGCACTTACTGCTGATGGATCGAAACAAAATATAGATGATGAAGCTACTCAAAATGGAATGCCAACAAGTATGTTTGCCAAAAAATTTGTGAAAGCAGTTGAATCGAATGCTTTTGAAGTTTACATTGGTGGCAAAGAAACTAGGGGCGTTTATTTGAAACGATTTTTTCCAAAATGGCGGCATCATTTTGTTTTAAAAAGCAAAGTAAGATAAATTTCAGTAGTAACTAATCAAAATTTAAATCAGAAATTCATAAGAATAGAAAATCCCGATTGCTCGGGATTTTTTGAGTTAAAATGGATTCGAATGATTAGCTTTCTTCTTTTTCTTCTTCCAAAGTCTCCATTGGATGATCTCCATACCAATCTTTAAAAGTTTTTGTAGTTGTATAATCATCAGTAAGGACGGTATAAACCATTAATAATATTAACGGTATACCTACGCAATAAAGGGTCATTATTACTGGTAAAGCAACGTTAGTTTGACACATACCGGCAAATACAAAAACATAAATGGTGGTAAACCACACGAGTTTAATTGCAAAATTTTTCATGGCTATATCTTTTTATTAAAGTTACACCATGAATTGTAAATATTAAGTTAACGTATTGGTAATCAATGTTTAAAATGTTTATTAGTTACTAATTACAAATGCTCTTTATACTTTTTTTGAGCTTTTAATTTTATGAAAAATACTGATTCGGATAATATCTCTGTTGAAATAATCGGTTCCATTAGCTCGTCGTTGAAAACTGTTTAGGTAGCCGAGTTCAAATGCGACATTGCTATTGAGTCCATAATGTATGGCAGCATAAATTCTATTTTGATCAAATGTATTTTTAATTATATTTTTTCCAAAATTGAACATTATTTCATCGGATAGTACAGCTTTTAACAGCTGCTTTTCTTTTTTCCAAAAAGTGTATTCTGTTTGAAAGCGGTACCTGAAGCGCCATGAAAATAGGGTTCCTGGCAGTAGCATTTCCTTGTTTGCCTTGTGAATGAATCGCTCCTCTAACTGAAAACGCTGGTTAATCCCAAATTTCCCAAAAGTTTCTTTCCACGTAAGATCCTGTTGTCCTCGATATTCCGGTGTAGTGTAATCAGGATTAATTTCAGGGATTTGTGTATCGACTGAGAAGTAGGCAAAGCCAGCGCCTGTCTCTAAATGCGCATTGATTTTATAGCGACCTTGAACTCGGATGACAAATAAATTTTCTTGTGTTGGTTTTAGAAAAAGTCGGTTGTCAAATTCAGAATGCAAAGACCATTTTTCGCTTAGCAATAATTGATTGTAATAACGCGTCCAAAGAATGCTTTGATGATCTATCTTTTTCTCTGATTGAGCAATTGCTATTCCATTTGTCAAAAGAATCAATGGGAGCAAATAATATAACTTCATTTTTTTAATTTTCACCAAATATAAAAAAAATACCCTATCGTTTTGATAGGGTATTAATATTTTTAAAATCAAATTGTTACCAGCCTCCGCTAGATCCGCCACCAGAGAAACCTCCGCCACCAAATCCACCGCCGAAACCGCCTCCACCAAATCCACCACCAGAGGAACCGCCACCAAATCCACCGCCACCGCTGTTTCTTCCAAGGCTGCTGAGTATAATAACATCCAATAAACTAGGTCCAATGCCACCGCCTCTGTTTCCAGAATTACCGCCGCCGCCTTTGTTTCTTGAAATAAGTACCAGTATAATGATGACAATAACAATTAAGGGTAAAATGGGGAATCCTGTATCTTTGGTTTTTTTAACTCGTTCTCCTTTGTATTTTCCCTTGAAAACATCAATAAGTGCGTCTGTTCCTTTGTCTAATCCGTTGTAAAAACTTCCGGCTTTAAATTCAGGAATAATAATATTCCGAATTATTTCTCCACCTATTCCAGCAGTTAGTCGATCTTCTAATCCATAACCGGGATTGATTGCTATTTTTTTTTCGGCTTTAGCCAATAAAACAATAACACCATTATCGTCTTTCTCCGTACCGCCAATTCCCCACGTTTGTCCCCATTTGGTTGCCAGTTGACTGACATCTTCGTTTTGAAGGCTTTCAATCGTAATGACGACAATCTGAGTTGTGGTAGAATCAGAATATTTAATCAGTTTTTCTTCTAATTGTGCTTTTTCTGTTGCGCTGAGCACATTCGCATAATCATAAACTGAAGTTTGAAGAGTTGGTTTTTCAGGAATGGTAAATTGCGCAAAGCCAATTTGTGTGAATAATAAACAGACAAAAAGCTTTAGTGCAATTAGAGTACTCTTTTTTTGTAATAGCATTATCCTTTAGATATTTCGTTTGATAATTCGTTTGTGTCGCCTTCTAGCCAAGGAAAATAGTGTTGTAATTGTTCCCCTGCTCTGGCAATTCCATCAATAAGACCTTGCTTGAAATCACCTTTTTTGAACTCCGCTACCATAATATCTCGGGTGCAATTCCAAAAATCATTTGGTACAACATCATTAATTCCTTTATCTCCGCAAATTACAAAATGATGATCTTCAACTGCTAGGTAAATCAAGACACCATTTTGCAACTCGGTTTCATCCATTTTCAATTCATGAAAAACTTCCAAAGCGCGATCATACGCATCCATGGAAGTTGTTTTCTCTATATGAACTCTAATCTCGCCAGAAGTGTTCTTTTCAGCCATACGAATAGCTTCAACAATTTCTTGTTCATCTTCTTTGGTTAAAAAATCTTCTACTTTTGACATGGGATAAATTTTTGAATGATGATTAGCGATTTTTGACTGTAGAATGTCCTACAATCAAAAATCATTAATCGAAAATCTGAAATCGTTTTTAGAATTTTACTTCAACTGGTTTATCTGCACCTTCAACTGCATTAAAGTATGCTTTCTCTTTGAATCCGAATAATCCAGCAAATAAGCTGTTTGGGAACGTTTTGATATGTGAGTTATATGGTTTTACCGCTTCGTTGAAACGCGTTCTAGCCGTTAGAATTTGATTTTCTGTACTGGCCAATTCGTCTTGTAATTTCAAGAAGTTTTGGTTGGCTTTCAATTCTGGATACGCTTCAACAGTTACTAATAATCGAGACAATGAACTGCTCACGCCACTTTGTGCTTTGTTGAATTCAGCTAATTGTTCAGGAGTAATATTTGCAGGATCAATTTTTACAGAAGTAGCTTTAGAACGCGCTTCGATAACTGCTGTCAAGGTGCTTTTTTCAAAATCAGCGGCACCTTTTACGGTATTTACTAAATTCCCAATAAGGTCATTTCTTCTTTGATACGCCGTTTGAACATCACCCCAAGATTGTTCTACATTTTGGTTTAACGTCACAGCAGTATTGTTAATTCCTTTAACCCAGCTGTAAATTACAAAAATTACAACCGCTCCGATAATCCAAGGCAAAAATCTTCTCATGTTTATTTATTTTAGTGTTTAGTATTTAATTATTTAAAATTTTAATAGGGATGTAGTCGTGCTGACTACAATTCGTTTTTAATAGTTGTTAATTGTGTGCGTATTGTTTCTAATTTTCGAATAATATCAAACTTATCTAAGGTTTTCTTTTGTCCTTCTTTCAAATGGGTTTTGGCACCTTCCAGTGTAAAACCTCTTTCTTTGACTAAGTGATAGATCAATTGTAAATTAGTAATATCTTCTGGGGTAAACATTCGATTGCCTTTAGCATTCTTTTTTGGTTTCAGAATATCAAATTCATTGTCCCAAAAACGAATCAGCGAGGCATTAACATCAAATGCTTTGGCTACTTCGCCAATGCTGTAATATCTTTTGTCTTTAGATAATTCAATATGCATATCTGTTTTTTATTTTTTTGTCCAGCTGAATTGTCACTGAACACTATTTTTTATCTTTTATTTGAACACTGCAAACCGAACACTGAATACTATTTTGCATTAGTCTAATGATTGATTCTCCTGGTTTGCCAGTTGCGCGATGACAACATATTCCACTGCCGAAATATTTCCGTAATAAAAATTAAGAGGATTCACTACTTTTTTATCCTTGTGAACTTCATAATGCAAATGCGGAGCTTCTGATCTTCCTGTGCTTCCCACATAACCAATAACATCACCTCGTTTTACGCGTTGTCCTGCTCTGGTATTGTATTTACTCAAATGGGCGTACAACGTTTCGTATCCAAATCCATGCCGAATAACAATATGATTTCCGTATCCTGAAGCCGTATTGTCTGCTTGTGCAACTACTCCGTCACCAGTGGCATAAATAGGCGTTCCACTTTTTGCCGTAAAATCCATGCCTTCATGCATTTTTCTTGCTTTAGTAAAAGGATCCGTGCGGTATCCAAAACCAGAAGCCATTTGTTTTAAATTTTCATTTTGTACTGGCTGAATGGCAGGGATGGCTGACAAAAAATCACTTTTAGCTTCTGCCAATTTCAAAATAACGTCTAATGATTTGGACTGAATCGCTAATTCTTTAGTCAAAACATCCATTCTTTTTGTGGTATTCATAACCAACTGCGAATTGTTATACCCTTCCAGCACTTTATACCTATTTTTCCCCTGAAATCCTGCCTCGCGAACTGAATCTGGAATGGCCGCTTTATTAAAATAGACCCGATACAAATTGTTGTCTCGATCTTCAATAGCTTCAAGAACACCATTTATCTGATCCATTTTTTTGTTCAGTAGCGCGTAATTCAGTCTCAAGTTTTCAATTTCACGGGCTTGCAAACGGTCTTTTGGTGTTTCAAAATAAGGAGTGTTCAATAAAATAATAAAACTTAAAAAACCAAACAACGCCGCTGCCAATAAAAACAAGATAACAACACCAAATTTTGTTCTTTTTTGTGTTTTTATTTTTCTATAGGCTAGATTTTCGGAATCGTAATAATATTTTACTTTCGACATATTTTAAAATACCCTATTTTTGCACACTGTAAAAGGTTAGACGAACAAATTTAAGAAATGTTTCATTTGTTACATCCTTTTTTCAGGAATAAATAAAATAATGTGCCTATTCCAGCTATTCGTTGCAAGTTCTCGTCTTGAAATTTTTTTTTCTATTGAGTCAGCAGGAGCTTCCTCCGGTCGCTCTGACAACCCAAGAAAAAATAAATTTCAAAACTTCAAAGCTTTCCACTGCAAACACTAAGTGTTCAGTGAACTCCGTTGAAAATAAGAGCATGTGAGATAATCTGAGGCAAAAAAAGAATAGTAAAAAGATATAGTTTCGGGATTAATTAACTTTAAACCTTAAACTTTAAACTAAAATTAAAAATGACATCACAAGACGTACGCAAGCAATTTCTGGAATTTTTCGCATCAAAAGGACACTTAATCGTTCCATCGGCTCCCATTGTTCTTAAGGATGATCCAACCTTGATGTTCAACAATTCAGGAATGGCTCAGTTCAAAGAATATTTTCTAGGGAACGGAACGCCAAAAAGCAACAGAATAGCCGATACGCAAAAATGTCTTCGTGTTTCAGGAAAACATAACGATCTAGAAGATGTAGGTTTTGATACCTACCACCACACGATGTTTGAAATGTTGGGGAACTGGTCATTTGGTGATTATTTCAAGAAAGAAGCCATCAATTGGGCGTGGGAACTTTTGACGGAAGTCTATAAAATCCCAAAAGAAAACTTATACGTTTCTGTATTTGAAGGAAATCCCGCTGAAAATGTACCTTTCGATCAAGAAGCTTGGGATATTTGGGCAGCATTAATTGACGAAGACCGAATCATTCTTGGAAACAAGAAAGACAATTTCTGGGAAATGGGAGATCAAGGTCCGTGTGGTCCATGTTCCGAAATTCACGTTGATATTCGTTCTGCAGAAGAGAAAGCGTTAGTTTCAGGAAAGAGTTTGGTAAACAATGACCATCCGCAAGTAGTGGAAATCTGGAACAATGTATTCATGGAATTCAACCGTAAAGCAGATGGTTCTTTGGAAAAATTACCTGCGAAACACGTTGATACCGGAATGGGATTTGAGCGTTTGTGTATGGCGTTGCAAGGAAAAACTTCCAATTATGACACGGATGTTTTTACGCCACTTATTGAAAAAGTAGAGCAAATTACAGGATTCAAATATGTAGACAATGCTGTCACTCCGAGCGCAGTCGAGGAGAAAACGAATATTGCTATCCGTGTTGTGGTTGATCACGTTCGTGCTGTTGCTTTCGCTATTGCCGACGGACAATTGCCGTCAAACACAGGTGCTGGTTATGTAATTCGTAGAATTTTGCGTCGTGCGATTCGTTACGGATTTACGTTCTTGAATACCAAGGAACCTTTCATAAATCAATTGGTTAGCGTTTTAGCGAATCAAATGGGGGAATTTTTTCCAGAAATCAAATTGCAACAACAATTGGTTACGAATGTTATTCGGGAAGAAGAAGCTTCTTTCTTGAGAACATTAGACCAAGGATTGCAATTGTTAGATAAAGTTATTGAAGAGGAGAAAGGAACAATAATAGCAGGTGCAAAAGCATTCGAATTATACGATACTTTTGGATTTCCAATTGACTTAACAGCATTAATTCTGAGAGAAAAAGGATTCGAACTAGACGAAGCTGGTTTTAACGCTGCAATGCAAGAACAAAAAAAACGTTCCCGCGCCGCATCAGAAGTTTCTACCGAAGACTGGTCTGTGTTGATTCCTGGAAATGTAGAAACATTTGTAGGCTACGATCAATCAGAAAGTGACGTAAAAATCACGCGTATCCGTAAAGTCGATAGTAAAAAAGACGGTGTTTTATACCAGATCGTTTTAGATAACACACCATTTTATCCTGAAGGTGGTGGTCAAGTAGGTGATAAAGGAATGTTGGTTTCAGCAAATGAAACGATTGAAATCATCGACACGAAAAAAGAAAACAACCTGATTTTGCATTTTGCAAAACAATTACCAGAGAATGTTAACGCTGGTTTTGTGGCTACAGTGAATTCCGATTTGAGGAATTTGTCTTCCAGAAATCACTCTGCTACGCATTTGATGCACCAAGCCTTGAGAAGTATTTTGGGAACTCACGTAGAACAAAAAGGGTCTTTAGTAAATCCAAACTATTTGCGTTTTGACTTTTCGCATTTTGCTAAAATGACGGAAACCGAATTGCAACAAGTCGAAGATTTTGTAAACGCAAGAATTCAAGAGCAATTGCCACTTATTGAAAGAAGAAATATTCCTTTTGCGCAAGCAGTTCAAGAAGGAGCAATGGCGTTGTTTGGAGAGAAATATGGTGATGAAGTTCGTGCGATTAAATTTGGCGAAAGCATGGAATTATGTGGAGGAATCCACGTTAAAAATACAGCTGAAATTTGGCATTTCAAAATCGTTTCTGAAGGCGCAGTTGCTGCAGGAATTCGTCGTATTGAAGCCATTACAAGTGATGCCGTAAAAGCACATTTTGCTTCGTATGAAAACACATTAAATGAAGTAAAATCAGCCTTAAAAAATCCTCAGGATATTTTGAAAGCCGTTCATTCAATGCAAGAAGAAAATGCAAAATTAGCCAAGCAAATAGAGGCTTTGGTAAAAGACAAAGTCAAAAATTTGAAAGCGAGTTTAATTACTGAAATTCAGGAAATAAATGGCATTCAATTTTTGGCAAAACAAGTCGATTTGAACGCGGAAGGAGCAAAAGATTTGGCGTATGAAATAGGGAATTTAGGGAATAATGTGTTTTTAGTTTTGGCTACAGCCGACGAAGAAAAACCAATGTTAACCTGTTATGTTTCTAAAGAATTAGTGGCGGAGAAAAATCTGAATGCTGGTCAAGTAGTACGTGAATTGGGTAAATTTATACAAGGTGGCGGTGGTGGACAACCATTTTTTGCAACAGCAGGTGGTAAGAATGTAGCTGGAATTCAACAAGCTTTAGAGAAAGCGATAGACTTTGTAAAGTAGAACCCTGTTTGTTTTTTTATAAAGGAAAACCTTTTAGAACATAAGTTCTAAAAGGTTTTTTTGTTTAAATGAACGAATTTTAGAATCTTTATTGGGTATTGGAATTCGATTCAGAAGTAGTAGTTCAACCGAAATATGTGGATTGTAACGATGAATTTTGAAGTAGAATTTTTATTTGGTTACGTTTGCGAACTTTTGTGCCAAAATTAAAGGGAAAAAGCGATTGATTTATTATGAAAAATAAAATACTGCTACATTTATTCTTGTCGTTTTTGGTGTTGACAATTTATTCGTGTTCAAATGATAATGACGACAGTATGAAATTGCTAAAGAAGGTCGTTGAGACTTCAGAAGGCGGTACTGCAGAAACAACCCTTTATACTTATAAAGGTAATCAAATAGTTAGCATGGACGGTGCCAATAAGCGTACCGATTTCACCTATACGGAGGATTTGATTACAAAAAGGGTAACACAAAACAAAACAAATCAGCTTCTGGAGACTATTAATTACAGTTACTTTGAAGGGAAATTAGTTGAAGTTATATCTTTGGGTAAGTATAGAATTAAATACGTTCACGATGCAGATAAAACGGTTTCTTACGAAAAATTTTCGATTGCTTCTGGGAATCAGCAAGTAAAAGAATTTCACGGAAAATTGTATTTTGAAAATGAAAATTTCATCAAAGACGAAAGAATTTTAGATAATACTGCATCAGGGACTTTGATAGAATATACTGTAAGTTTTGATTATGATGCAAAGTATAATCCGTTATATAATATTGTGGGTTACAAAAAACTGTTAGATTATAATGAAGAAATCTCTTCGAATAATAGTTTGATAAGTACTGTAATTACAAGTGTTTCTAAAGACGACCAAATAACATCATCGGCTAATTTTTATACTAATTCTTTTAAATACGATTTAGATAATTACCCAATAGAACAGGTTTCAGAAAATAGTGTTGCTACTAATGGAAATGGAGGATATTTAAAAACAGAATACTACTATTAATAAAAATATTTATTTTTATAATAAGCCTTTCAAAGTTTTAAACTCTGAAAGGGTTTTTTAATTTTAGCTTTTTTATAGCCAATGAAAAAAGAGCGAAACACCATTTAATTCGCTAAAATTATTCAAATTTGTAGTAAATAAAATAGCCATGCAATTCAGAACCCAAATCCCCATTTCTAAAAGTAATCATCCTTTAGATTACAATTCAAAGATTGTCTCTTTAGGTTCTTGTTTTGCTGAAAATATGGGAGATAAATTCCAGTATTTTAAATTTCAAAATACCATCAATCCGTTCGGGATAATTTTCAATCCGGTTTCTATTGAGAAAATTATCCAAAAAGCCATAAATACAGTATTATTCACCGAAAAAGACATTTTTTTTCACAATGAACGCTGGCATTGCTTTGATGTGCATTCTGATTTGAGTAATCCAAATAAAGAAGATTTATTAGCGTCTTTAAACGCACTAATCAAATCAACAAATCAACAAATATCCAAATCAACGCATATCATCATAACGTATGGAACCTCGTGGGTTTATCGAAATATAGAAAGTGATTCTATTGTGGCCAATTGCCATAAAGTGCCACAAAAGCAGTTCAAGAAAGAATTGCTTTCTGTTGAAGGAATAGAAAAAAGTGTTGCAAACACAATCAAATTAATTCATGTTGTAAATCCTAATTGCACTATTATTTTCACTGTTTCGCCGGTGCGTCACATCAAAGACGGTTTTGTCGAAAATCAATGGAGCAAATCCAATATAATTAGTGCACTTCATAAGACTTTTGACTGTCAACTTTCGACTATAAATTACTTTCCTTCTTACGAAATCATGATGGATGAACTTCGGGACTACCGTTTTTATACCGAAGACATGCTGCATCCCAATCAAGTCGCAATCGATTATATTTGGAAACGTTTCATGGAAACTACTATTTCTGAAACTGCTTTTCCTACGATGGAAGAGGTAGAACGCATACAAAAAAGCCTTTCTCACAAACCTTTTGACCCGAATTCAGAAAGTCATTTGAAATTTGAGTCTAAAGTCAGAGAAAAAATCACTAAATTGGAAAGTCAATATTCATTTATGAAATTTTAATTATGCTTAGAAGAATACTTATTGGAATAGCAGTTGTTGGTGGAATATTTTTATTGTTTAAATACTGTGATTTTAAGAAAAATGACGACCAAGATATCACGTACAATACTAATCTCATTCAGCAACAAATCCTAAACGTAGGGAAATTGGTCGTAACCGAAGGACATTTTTCGGAAGTTATCACCTATAAAAACCAACAAAAATACTTAATGGATATGCTTTCTTTCGAGAAAAAAGCGTTGGTTGTTGTGAATGCTGACGTTACGGTGGCTTATGATTTGCATCTCATGAAATACGATATTGATTCGATCAATAAAACAATCACGATTGTGAGTATTCCAAAAGAGGAAATTAAAATTAGTCCTGATATTCAGTTTTATGATGTGGAGCAGAGTAAATTAAATCCGTTCACGGGAGAAGATTACAATAAAATAAACAAATCTGTAAAGGCGAATTTGGCTAAGAAAATTGAGAAATCATCTTTGAAAACCAATGCGCAAAATAGATTAATTAGTGAGTTATCCAAACTTTTAATAACGACCAGTCAGTTGGGTTGGACCTTAAAATACGATGGAAAAGTGATTGAAACCGAGAAGGATTTTGGGAAGCAAATCAAAATGTAATTTAAAAAACTTAGCCACAGATGCACCGATTTTAAATAATTTTAAAAATCTGTGAATCTGCGGTTGATTTTTATTGGTTAAACAAATAATAGAAAACATGCATTTTAGTGTATTTCGCTTTAGCTTCTACAAATATTTTTTACCACAATTTCCGCAAATTTTCACAAATTAATATGTGAAAATTTGTGGAATTTGTGGTGAAATTTTGACCCTGCAGACTTTCATTCCGAGGTTTAGTTAAGCTTTCTCTTTGTCAAAAATCAAGTCCAAACCTCCAGCAATCAAATGCGCTACTTCAGGTCTTTTGTTTTTTAATTGATCCAGATAAACCATTATTTCTTGCAACAATTGTGGCTCGGTTCTAACGTTTAAAAGTTCTACGATTTCAACTGCTAGCAACCAATCGTTTGGGTGATTGTTTTGTAGTTTTTCAAATAGTGGTGCCAAAGAAGTTTCCGTATCCTTGGTTTCTCTTATGTTTCGAACCGTTTGGTATAAAATTTCTAGATCATCGCGTTCAGTCGAATGTTTGGCTTTTATAGTGGTGCTGGACGGAAGGTGCGAAATCAAGTCAAAACTATTCACGTCAGCAGGACTTGAAAAAGCCGAAATTACTTTCTTGCCCACGGCCATATCGTAAATGCCCCATTCCGGCTGAAATAAAACAGTTTCGCCATGCGTAACCGTACAGTTTTTAAAGCGAATCAGCGTAATTTCTCCTTGTAAATTTCTGGAACCGGTAACAATTTCACCCTCAACAATGATTCCGCCTTCAAATTCCAGTTTAACGGTTTTAGATTCTAAAATGTCGTAGGCATTCAAGTCTTTTGGACTCATGTCTTCAATGGCTAAGTTGATGCCTTCTAGCTTTCCTATTGGACTTCCAAAGCCTTCTGGGTGTGTCAAAGTGCCATGTCCTACTAACTCTTTTTCTCTATAAGCCAAAGCTGTTTTACCAGTAGTTTGTATGTAAATAGGTTTGCCATCCTGCTCAATAACGGAACTGAAAACACCTGAAATTTGTAAACCAGTACTCAATTCAATAGTTCCTAAAGCATTCGAGTCAATAAGTTTATTAATTCCCGATAAACCGCCTGTGCGCAGAGCCATTTTATTGGCAAATTCTTCTAAAACCAAATTCAAATACGCAAATGTTGGCGTAACATACAATTGTGGTTGCAGTTTTGTAATGTCAAAATTTTGCGTAGCGGCCGAAATATCATACGTTATTTTCCTCACTTCCGGTGTCATGCAATGCGCACTTTCACCAATAGAAGACAGTAAACCAGCGCCGTAAATTTTTGGATTCTCTACTGTTCCGATCAAACCGTATTCCACAGTCCACCAGTGTAGGTTTCGTATTTGGGCCATTTCTGATAATTCGCCCATGTTGTTCTGTAAATCTTCCACCGCTTTTTCAGCAGCATCAATCGTAGCTTGTGGCGTATCTTCGGCTTCTTTTACAATCGAAAGCAGTCGGATTGCTTCGTACATTTCGTAGTCTTTGTGCGAAGAAATCGCTTTGCAACCTATCTCTCCAAAACGGCGTAAGTATTCAGCATATTCTGGATTCGCAATAATGGGCGCATGACCGGCACCCTCGTGAATAATATCCGGTGCAGGCGTGTATTCTATATGTTCGAGTTGGCGAATGTCTGATGCAATTACAAGAACATTATAGGCTTGGAATTCCATAAATGCATTGGGTGGAATAAATCCATCCACGGCAACTGCAGCCCAACCTATTTCGGTTAAAATTCGATTCATCCCGTACATACTCGGGATTTTGTCAATCTCGATTCCTGTTTTTTTTAAACCTTCCAAGTAGGAACTATGCGCCACTTTTGATAAATACGCTACATTTTTGCGCATCACATAACGCCAAACCGCTTGGTTTATAGGCGTGTAATCGCTATAGTCCTGAGGTTTAATAAATTGTCGTAAGTGCTTTGGCAATCGGTCTAATAACGGATTGCTTTCTATAGTTGAGTTCATATCGAAAACGTTGTAGTTCTACTGCAAAAGTACGAATTTCAGGAGCGATTTCCCGCTTTTCATTGCAAGTTTTTGCAAACCCGTTTGTTTTTCTAAAGTTCCAGCACGAGCTTCCTTTGGTCGCTCTGCGGCAACAAGAAAAACCAAAACGGCTTTTGCAAAAAGCTTTTCATTTCACTCGGGGCTAGGGCATTTGGGGGATTTATGAAACAGTATCGTTTAAATTTTATATGGTTTTTTTAACTATTTAGTTTTGTTATCCCTTATGATATTTAGTTCTAATGAAAAAGGAATCTCTGTACAACTGTGCGTTAAAAAATGGTATCTTTACTCTATTAAATGAAAGTGTTATGAATATCGAGTCATATAAGAATCAGATTATCAAAAAACTAATAGCAGTTCAAGATGAAAAGCTATTAGAGCAAATAGAGTCTATTTTAAACGGGAATTATGTTGTTGCAAATACTTTTGGAGGTAAATTTTTGACTAAAACCCAGTACATAGAGCACATAGAATTTATTAGTCAATCTGTTGCAGATGGAGCAGAAACCTATACTTCAGAACAAGTTAGAAGCCATGTTTTATCTCAAAAGAAATGATTGTAATTTGGTCTCAGGAAGCTAGCAAATCGCTTTCTGAAATTTATAATTATATTTTTGAGGATAGTCCACAAAACGCAGACAAAGTTTTGAATAAGATAATTGATTTGGTAGAGTCGTTACAGGATGAACGCTATGAATATTCAATTGATCCTATTATTAATAAAGAAAAATTTCGACATATAAGTATTTGGTCTTACAAAATTATATATGAGCGGACGAATGAGAAAGTCCTGATTCTAGACATTTTTAATGGAAAGCAAAACCCTGATAAATTGAAAAAGTTTTAATAATCACAACAACTGTTAAGTATTGTTTTAAAATCTACTCCACCACCTCAAACACCAATACCTGCGTTTTTTGTTTTTCCGAAAAATTATTATCAGATACAAAAATCAAGGAGGAATTACCATTGGCTAATTTTGGTCCAAAAGTAAGTCCTTCGATATTATCAATAAAAATTCCCAAATCATCCATGTTCAGAATCATTTTTTTAGAAGCCAATTCCAATTTTTGGTTTTGTAACGAGTTGTAGTTTTTTACATCAGTAGCCTTTTTCAAGTCACATAAAAATACTTTTACCGTGCAGGCTCGTGTTCCAGTTGAGTAGGAACGCTCCACTACTAATAACTGATTTTTACCATAATGCTGAATCGCTGAAACGCCATTGACAGCAAAACTTCCTTTTGGATCGGGCTCAAGAGCAATGGGTTCTAATTTATAGCCGAATTGAGCGGTATTCTTTTTAGTTTTCGCATCAAATTTATAGATTCGGATGTATCCGCCGTTGCTGGTATTGGCTTGGTTGCCATCTTCAAAAAGTGGTTCTTCAATGTTGGTGTAAATGTTTTTATATTTTTTGTCAAAAGTGATACCTTCTAAAGTGCCGTTATTTCTCGGTTCTTTTTCTTGTTGCTGCATTTTTAAATTTTCTGGTAATGTGACATTGCTTAGAAAATTACCTTTTAAATCCGTGAAATTTAAGGAAGGATCTTGCAACACTTGTTTGTTTCCAGTAATCACTCGTGCGCCTTCGCTACTCCAAACTAAAGTGTTTGTTTTTGGGTTGTATCGAATATCTTCAGGATCTGATGAAGTGGTTGGTGTGGTATTCCAATTACCATAAACTTCTCCACTTTCGTTTTTTAAATAGCTAACACTTTGGAAAACCATGCTTTGTATTTTGTTTTCGACTAACGGAATTTTTGCAGTATAAAAACGAGCCTCGTTAAACATCGATCTGTCATCACAAATCAGGTAATACAAATCGTTTTTTGCATCATAATCTATGCCGGACAATCCGCCTACTTTTGTATTCTGAAACGTTTCCTCAAATGGAATTTCAATGGTGCTGATTAGTTTTAAATTGGGAGCTGGTGTGTTTTCAACGGTTTGTTTTAAATTGGAACAAGAAAACAGAAAAGCTGGTAAAACGACAAGAAATAATAATTTACGCATAAAAAATTGTGTTGGTGTTTGCGAAAAAGACAGGTTTTAGATTAAAAAACTACTTTTAAAACTATGAATTGTTCGTTTGGTTTTTTTCAAGATTGCGGAAATAGTCAATTTTGTAGTTGAACATTTCTGCCATGTTTTTAGCTCGGTATTTCGCTTCATCGGCTAATGGCCCTGTAAATAAAGTATCCGTAGTTTGTGTGAAAATTTCCATCCAGCGGTCAAAATGTTCTTTGGCAACTGGCAATTGTTTGTGCGGCGGAAAGGGACTTCCGGAATAGGAATGTACTTCTAGCAAGATAGTTTGCCAAAAGCGGTACATTCTTTGGAGATGTTCCGGCCAGCGATCGCCTATTTTTTCGTTAAATATAGGTCCAATGAATTCGTCTTTTTGAACTTTAGAATAAAAAGTATCTACTAGTAATTTAATATCTTCAAGTGTAGTAATGTCGGTTTGTGGTGTCATGATTGGGAATAAAAAAGCCTACGCAAAGGTAGGCTTTAAGTTTGATTTTAGTCGAAATCTATTTTGCTTTTGGTGGAAACTGCTCCAAAATTTTAGCGACAAATTCATTGATTCTATTTTCTTTATCTTTTCTATTTTCTGTCAGATATCCAATGCCTTCGCCCTGCCATACCAATTCTTTTTTCTTACCGTCAATTAAATCTATAAATAATGTTCCTTCCGTTGAGGACGAAGCCATAGTGTTTTGTCCTCCCCACATGAAAGGATTCCATCCCCAACCCCAACCGTATCCCCAACCCATGTTGAATTGATTGACATCTATTTTCTCTCTTTCTTTAGTGAGAATGTTGATTAGTAAATCAGGATTTTCACTTTTGGTCATTCCTTTTTTGCTTAATTCCCGATCAATGGCATTGAGTATTCTTTTCTTATCTAATTCTGAAATTTCAACTTTATCAATTCCTTTTTTGTGAAAAGCGTAGGTTTTATATTGGCTAAAATCTACTTTATTATCAAAATCAGAATAGACTCTTACGGAACTGCAAGAGGCAACTACGAGGAGTAGGAGGACAGGAAGGAGTTTAATTGCTTTCATGACTTAATTATTTGATTACTATGAGTTTCCTAAAGATACGTTCAAAATTTTAAAAATCCAACAAATTGTCGGCTACTATATTAGGGATGGTTACTTTCAATAAAGGTTGCGTCTCCATCGCTCTTTTTATAGCAAATACTGCTCCTTCATTTCTCGCCCAACTTCTTCTAGAAATCCCATTGTTGACATCCCAGAAAAGCATTGATGCTAAACGTTTTGAAGCTTCTTTAGATCCATCAAGAACCATACCAAAACCACCGTTAATTACCTCGCCCCAGCCCACGCCACCACCATTGTGAATGGATACCCAAGTGGCGCCTCGAAAGCTGTCTCCAATGACATTTTGTATCGCCATATCAGCCGTAAAACGAGAGCCATCATAAATATTAGAGGTTTCTCTGTAAGGCGAATCGGTGCCAGAAACATCGTGGTGATCCCGACCTAAAACGATTGTTCCTATTTCGCCTTTGGCTATAGCCTGATTAAAAGCTTCGGCAATTTTTACGCGACCTTCAGCATCAGCATAAAGGATGCGGGCTTGGGAACCTACAATCAATTTGTTTTCCTGAGCGCCTTTTATCCAGTGAATGTTATCCTGCATTTGTTGCTGAATTTCTTCGGGTGCAGTTTTTGCCATTTCTTCCAGAACTTGATATGCAATTAAATCTGTTTTGGCTAAATCTTCCGGTTTTCCCGAAGCACAAACCCAACGGAATGGGCCAAACCCATAATCAAAACACATAGGTCCCATAATATCTTGTACGTAACTTGGGTACTTGAAATCGATATGGTTTTCTGCCATAACATCAGCTCCGGCGCGGGAAGCTTCCAGTAAGAAAGCATTTCCATAATCAAAGAAATAGGTTCCTTTGGCAGTGTGTTTATTGATAGCTGTGGTATGGCGGCGTAATGTTTCCTGTACTTTTGTTTTAAATAAATCAGGTTTTTGAGCCATCATTACATTGGCTTCTTCAAAGGAAATATCAGCTGGATAATAGCCGCCCGCCCACGGATTATGTAGCGAAGTCTGATCGGAACCTAAATCGATATGAATATTTTCTTGGTCAAATTTTTCCCAAACATCAACCACGTTTCCTAGATAACCGATAGAAACAATTTCATTATTGGCTTGCGCCAAAGCTACTCGTTGCACTAATTCATCTGCGTTCTCAATGACTTCATTGATCCATCCTTGACTGTGGCGAATGTGTGTGATTTTTGGGTTTACTTCGGCACAAACGGTGATGCAACCTGCAATATTTCCAGCCTTTGGTTGTGCGCCACTCATTCCGCCCAAACCTGATGTTACGAATAAACCGCCTTTTGGGCTGCGTTTTATTTTCCGAAAACCATTTAAAACCGTAATGGTAGTTCCGTGTACAATTCCTTGCGGACCAATATACATGTAACTTCCTGCGGTCATTTGTCCGTATTGTGAAACGCCTAAAGCATTCATTTTTTCCCAATCGTCTGGTTTAGAATAATTAGGAATTACCATTCCATTGGTCACGACAACTCTGGGTGCTTCTTTGTGGGAAGGAAACAAACCCATAGGATGTCCGGAATACATGGTCAATGTTTGTTCCTCGGTCATTTCTGATAAGTATTGCATCGTCAATAAATACTGTGCCCAATTTTGAAAAACAGCTCCGTTACCTCCATACGTAATCAATTCATGCGGATGTTGTGCCACAGCATAATCCAAATTGTTTTGAATCATCAGCATAATGGCTTTGGCCTGTTCACATTTTCCTGGATATTCATTAATTGGACGCGCACGCATTTCATAATCTGGTCGAAAACGGTACATATAAATACGGCCGTAGGTTTCCAGTTCTGCTGAGAATTCTATGATTAATTCAGCGTGATGTTGCGGTTCAAAATAACGTAAGGCATTGCGGAACGCCAGTTTTTTTTCTGCTGTCGAAAGGATTTCTTTGCGCTTTGGGGCGTGGTTGATGTCTATTTCGTATGGTTTTGGTTTGGGTAAAACCGATGGAATTCCTTGTTGTATTTGTTCTTGAAAAGTCATGTTTAGCTGTTGATTCGTTATTTTTTTATGTTGATTTGTTAAAGAAGCTTTTACTTCTTAAAAATGTAACAACTAAGGATAACGAATATCCGACCTGTGGTAGGATTTGTGAATTTTGATTCGATATTTCTGGGAACAAATATCCATTTTTGTTGATTTGTTTAATAAGGATGCTTACTTTTTATTGGTTCCTGTTTTTTTATCAAAACCATACGGACAATGTCTACAACCGCTTTTACAGCAATAACCCCTTTTTAAATGGTGCTTTTCAGTAAAACATTTGTATCCTTCCGGAGTGTAATAGAAGTCTTCCCCTTCTGTCATTTTATTTTCCTTACTTTGTTCAATCATAATTGGGATTGTTCTGTGGTGTGCGTAGTACCTACTTTTTCAATTAACCGCATCTCTCAAACGATTGCGTTTTTGATTAAAGGATACGCCTTTATCAATACAAATTTATAAATTTTATAGCGAATGTTTCTAATTGTTGCTAAATATTTAATTCCGAAAGGATATCGCGGTGTCACACTATTTCCGTTTGTATTGTTTAAATATCGGGAAGATTTAAAAGATACTATTCTGATTAATCACGAAAAAATCCATCTTCGTCAGCAAGTAGAACTTTTAATCGTGCCGTTCTTTATTTGGTACCTATTAGAATATATTTTTCGTTTGTTCCAATATAAAAGCGCCAATCTCGCCTACAGAAACATTAGTTTTGAAAGAGAAGCGTATGCTAACGAAAAGAATAATCAATATCTGGCTAGAAGATCTTTCTTCCGGTTTATAGAGTATGTAGTGCTACATAAAAAATAGCTGTAGTACTATTTTTATACTTTTGGCACCTCTTTTCTAAAGTGCACTCTATTTAAAGTTCCCCCTATTTAAATTCTCATTTTTAGTGGTTTTTGATCATTTTTTTTCGAGTCTGTATTTGGACAATTTCCGATTTTTATTCAAATTAATTTTATAAGAAAATAATTATTTAAAATATAAAAACATGTACTTTAACGATTATTTATACTTTTTATCGGTATTAATGACGTTTGCTATTGTCTTTTTATTGTAATTTTAGATAAAAATACGAGGTTTTGTATTTGTAATATCAAAAGCAAAACGGTTACTTGGATTAGCAGATCTGTTTTTTAGGTCTAACGGATTCATTTTTAGACTTTAAAGCAGTCTTGTTCTTATAAGGAATATCGTATTTAAAACAAAAAAATTAGCATTAACGCAATTAATTTACACGATTATGGAAAGAGAACTACTTAAAAAAATAATGGTATTAGCAACAGTACTTTTAATTCAAAACTCCATTGAAGCCCAAATGTATGTTAGCGCTAATAGTTCCGTTTTTGCCAGCAACGAGGTGGTTTATATTGGGCAAGATTTAGCGTTAAATGCCGCTACTAGTTCTTTTTATTTGAGGGAAAACGCACAGCTTTTACAAGGTTCAACAAGTGTTGGAGCAAATAAAGGAGTCGGTAGTTTGTCTGTTTTTCAAAAAGGATCAACAAATAATTTTCAATATAACTATTGGTGTTCGCCTGTAGGAGGGAGTATTGCAACTGCCGGAAATTCGCCATTTGGAGTGACGCAACTAAAGGACATTGACGGTTTGATCACTTTCAAAGAGCCTTCTATGTTGCCTATGAACAACTATGATGGGACTGCAAGTCCGTTAGCCATAGCTCCTTTTTGGATCAATAAATTAACAGCTTCATCGGACTATTCTAATTGGATTCAGGTGGGATCTAGCTCTAGTCTGAATGCCGGAGAAGGATTCACAATGAAAGGAACGTCAGGAACTAATGGGTTTACGGTCAATGGAGTTCAAAATAACCCGGGAAGCCAACAGCGTTACGATTTTAGGGGGAAGCCAAACGATGGTACTATTTCCATACCTGTTGCAATTGCGCAATTTACTTTGACTGGTAATCCGTATCCTTCTGCAATTGATTTATCTGCTTTTCTATCGGCTGAAACAAATTGTACTGGTATTGCTTATTTTTGGGAGCAAGATCCTACTGTGAATTCGCACTTTATTGCAGACTATAAAGGGGGTTATGGGACGTTCGCTCCGGGAGATTTAGGAACTACTGGAATTTATGTTCCAGCGACATTTTATTCTTATGATGGTTCTGGAAATGAAGGAACGGCAGGTGTAAATGGGGCTAATTATGAAAGACGTTTTTCGCCAATAGGGCAAGGGTTTTTAATTGATGGTGCTGCAAATGGAGTGGTACAGATGAAAAATGTTTACAGAGCGTTTGTAAGAGAAACGCCACCTGTTGAGTCTCCAAGTAAAATGATGAGTACTGTAAAAACAAAAAGTGCTACGGGTTTTATGACTGCAATACAAGCAGTGTCCGGATTTGATTATGCGACGGTAAGTATGGCTCCAACACCACAAATAAGATTCAATACTTTGATGAATAATCAAGGTGTGCGTCAATTGGCTTTGGCATTAATTCCTGAAGCAACTGATGGGGTCGACCGTGCCATGGATGCGATGTCCTCTGGAGATAATATCCAGTCAGATGTTTACTTTGTCATTGAAGGCTCAGAGTTTATTATTAATGCTGTAAATTTTGATATGGATAAAAAAATTGCAATTGGTTTTAGAAATGACAAACCAGCCAATTACAAAATTACAGTAAAAGAAATGGTCAACTTTAGTGGCGCAAATGCGGTTTATTTGCACGACAAAGTGAAAAATACCTACTTTGATATTGTAAATGATTTTCATGAATTAGATTTGCCAGCGGGCGAAAATAACTCACAGTTTGAAATATCATTTAAAAACAACGGTACTTTGGGTATTGATGATGCAGCAAAAGAAAATTTTGTAATTTTTCAAAATAATCCAACTAAAAATGTAATGATTGGTAACCCTTTACTTATGGATCTTGATACTTTTGGTCTTTATGACGTAGCGGGTAAATTGATTTTTGTCAAAAAAGATTTAGGAGTGAATGCCTCGTATCAATTTTCTACTTCTGGATTAGCAGATGGAATTTACATTGCTAAGTTGGCTTCCAAAGATAAAAGAGTGGTTGGCAAAAAAGTGATCATTAAAAACTAAAACGGATTAAAATAATTCAAAAATGCAATCTGAACTGGTTGCATTTTTTTATATTTAAACTTTACCTTTGTACCAAAAGCAATTCCTTTGAATCAAAAGTTGATAACATCATTTTCGAACTCTATTTCAGTACAAATCAAAAGAGAAGATTTGATTCATCCCTTTGTTTCTGGAAATAAGTTTAGAAAGCTCAAATACAATTTACTTCAAGCCAAGGCAGAGAATCAACAAACCTTGCTTACTTTTGGAGGTGCTTTTTCCAATCATATTGCTGCAGTAGCTTTTGCAGGTAAAGAACGAGGATTCAAAACTATTGGAATCATTAGGGGAGATGAATTAGCGCAGAAAGTCAATGAAAATCCCACTTTGTTATTTGCCCAAAATTGTGGTATGCAACTGGAATTTATTTCTCGGGAAGAATACCGATTGAAAAGTGAAGTGTCTTTTATCGAAAATTTGAAACAAAAATTCGGCAATTTTTATCTAATTCCAGAAGGCGGAACAAATGCGCTAGCGATCAAAGGCTGCGAGGAAATAATTACGCACGAAGATATTGATTTTGATTATATTTGTTGTTCCACAGGGACTGGCGGAACCATTTCAGGATTAATTAATAGTGCTTTGCCTCATCAAAAAGTTTTAGGTTTTCCTGCATTAAAAGGGGATTTTTTAAAAGAGGAAATTCGTAATTTTGCTCAAAATGAGAATTGGGAGCTAATATCGGACTATCATTTTGGTGGATATGGAAAAATAAATGCAGAACTAGTGCTATTTATAAATCACTTTAATGCTGAAAACCATATTCCTTTGGATCCTATTTATACTGGAAAGATGGTTTTTGGCGTTATAGATTTGATACAAAAAAATTATTTCCCTGCAGAATCAAAAATTTTAATGATCCACACTGGAGGAATTCAGGGAATTCAAGGAATGAATATTAAATTAAAAAACAAACAGTTACCAACAATAGATACCTATGTTTAAAAAAATCCTACTCCTTTTTACCCTACTTACTTTAATAGGCTGTACCGCCACCAAGCCAGTTATTGTAACCACAAAAAAAGCACCTTTAAAATCAAAAAAGGAGGTCGTCAGGACGGTCAGAAAGACAAACACAATTACCCCAAATAGAACAAAAAGCAGCGCGTCAATTCCAATCAAGGCGGAATCCAAAAGGAATGATACGGAAACAATTGTTTCTACTTCAAGAACCGTAGTCACAAACGATGTTGTTCGCGTTTATATTTCTCAATATAAAGATGTGGCAATGGGAAATATGCGAAATTACGGAATCCCAGCAAGTATTATATTGGCACAAGGAATTTTAGAATCGGGTGCAGGAAGAGGCGATCTAGCGATGAATGCCAATAATCATTTTGGTATAAAGTGTCATGTAGGTTGGACCGGAGATAGTGTCAAACATGATGATGATACAGCACAAGAGTGTTTTAGGAAATATGATAATCCATCGGAATCGTTTAAGGATCATGCTGTGTTTTTAACGGGAAGAAGCAGGTATGCAAAACTTTTTGGATTTTCAAAAGGCGATTATAAATCATGGGCCAGAGGACTTCGAACCGCGGGATACGCAACAGACCCCAAATATCCAGATAAATTAATCTCTTATATTGAGCGGTACAATTTATATCAATATGACAATCAGGTTTTGGATGTTAATTATGTTTCCAATGAAAAACAGCTGGTAGAGGAACTCACCATCGAAGCCAGAAAACCTGTCAATACTAGTTTGGCTTCCTACATAGTTCAAAAAGGAGATACGCTCTATTCGCTTTCTAAAAAATTTGAAGTACGCGTAGAAGATTTAAAACAAAAAAACAATCTCTCTGACAATACACTTTCTATTGGGCAGAAGCTGGTCGTAAAATAATTTAAAATAATGATAACTTATAATTCATAAATGGTATACAAAAGAAGTAGTCAGCTTTTTGCTGAAGCAGAAAAAGTAATTCCAGGAGGTGTCAATTCGCCAGTACGAGCTTTTAAAGCGGTGGGTGGAACTCCAATTTTTGTCAAAAGTGCCAAAGGAGCCTATTTGTACGATGAAGACGGAAACCGTTTGATAGACTATATCAATTCTTGGGGACCTATGATTTTAGGACATGCTTACGAACCAGTGGTTCAAGCCGTAATTGAAAAAGCGAAATTAGGAACTTCGTTTGGAATGCCAACAGAATTGGAAACACAAATTGCAGCTTTAGCCGTTTCGATGGTTCCAAATATCGATAAAATTAGATTTGTAAATTCCGGTACCGAAGCCTGTATGAGCGCAGTTAGGCTTGCTCGTGGATTTGCTAAAAAAGATAAAATAATCAAGTTTGCAGGTTGTTATCACGGTCATTCTGATTCTTTTTTAATCCAAGCGGGAAGTGGAGCAATCACTTTTGGTTCGCCAAACAGTCCGGGAGTTACTGCGGGAACGGCCAAAGATACTTTGCTGGCAACATACAACGATTTAGAAAATGTAGCGGCTTTAATTGAAGCGAATAAAAATGAAATTGCAGCGATAATAGTTGAACCAGTTGCAGGGAATATGGGTTGCATTCCGCCAAACAAAGGCTTTTTGGAGGGCTTACGCCAAATGTGTACTGACAATGATATTCTATTAATCTTTGATGAGGTTATGACCGGATTCAGGTTAGCTGCAGGTGGAGTTCAAGAATTACTAAATGTAAATGCTGATATCGTTTGTTTCGGAAAAGTAATTGGAGGAGGTTTGCCAGTAGGCGCTTTTGCCGCTCGTGCCGAAATCATGAATTATCTGGCTCCGCTAGGTCCTGTTTATCAGGCAGGAACATTGTCAGGAAATCCTTTGGCTATGGCCGCAGGATTAGCCATGTTACAAGCTTTAGATAATGATCGTGCTATTTTTCAAAGATTAGCAGAGAAAACAGCCTATTTGGCTGCAGGAATTGATAAAGTACTGAAAGCAAATAATGTTACGTTTACGATCAATACCATTGGCTCCATGATTTCAGTTCATTTTGATGCAACGCCAGTGATAGATTTTCAAACTGCTGCAAAGGGCGATAATGAAACGTTTAAGAAATTCTTTCACGGTTTATTGCAGGAGGGAATCTACATTGCGCCTTCGGCATACGAAACGTGGTTTATTACCGATGCATTAACGTATGAGGATTTAGATTTCACTATTCAGGCAATAGACAAAATTTCTAAAACATTTTAAACCTAAAAAAGCCCCAATTCGGGGCTTTTTTATGAACTAAGATGAAATAGTTTAAGTAAATGGATTATTTTTTATCACCCATTTTTGCTGCTTTTCTGCCGTTATGATGCGCCATTCTTTGATTCATTCGGTTGTGCTTTTTCCCTTTCATGTCATCCCATTTTTTATATTGGTCTGCTGAAAGAATTTTTTTCATTCTCTCTTTCATCACAATCTGTTCGTCTAACATTTGGCTTTTTTTAGCAAAACGTTCGTCAGCTGTACCTTGTTTTTTAGCTGAATCTTTATTTGCTTTCCATTGTGCCATTCGGGCTTCTCTTTTATTAGTTTGTTCAGCAATGACTTTACTCATTTCTTTTTGTTGAGAAGCATTCAATTCTAATTCCAAAGTCATCTTTTTCAAGTGCAATTGGTTTCTTTGCTCTGGAGTCATTTGCTCCATTTTGGCTCTTTCTGGTCTTGCTTTTCTTTCTTGTGCAAAGCTTGTCATTCCGACAACTACTAATGCAACGATAAATAATTTTTTCATTTGTATTGTTTTAAGTTTTATAGTTATAAGATAGGAATGTACCTAAAAAGTTTAATCGTTAACAAAAGTTTATCGTTTGGCTTTCTAATTAGAAGTAGAGAAATCAGGGAAAATACTTTATTAAGTATGATTGTGGTCATAATTATTGCAGTAATCTAATCGCAAATTTGTTAAACAATTCTAAAAACAATTTTTATGTACAAATTAACTTTTTTTGTAGTAGCATTGGTAATGTTAACTTCATGTGGTGATAAAACCAAAACTAACGATGATTTTTCAAATGATACAGCTGCGCCTTCTGAGGAATCTGCAACCAACCCAACCGATGCAGTTGCGTATGATCCAAACAGAGGAATTGGAAAACACACATCAGTAGATTTAGGTGCTAAATTGGATGAGGTGATGGCTGCCGAAGGAGCAAAAATCCAATCTGTAAAATGTTCGTCTTGCCATAAATTGACTGATGAAAAATTAGTTGGTCCAGGATGGAAAGGCGTTACTTCTCGTCAAAAACCAGAATGGATTATGAACTTTATTACTAATCCAGATCCTATGATTGACAAAGATCCTAAACTTCAAGCGCAACTTGAACTTTGTTTAGTGAGAATGCCTAATCAGGCATTGACTGATGTAGATGCACGAAATTTATTAGAATTTATGCGTCAAAATGATGGCGTAAAATAGTTTGATAAGAAAAATAAAATAAAAAATTATGAAAAATATTTTTATAAAAACATCTCTTGCTGTCGTATTATCAAGTGTATTTTTTGGCTCTTGTAGGCCTAAAGATACTGCGGATGCGGTGAGTGGTGACGCAGCGCAAAAAGTCTATGTTGCTCCAGGAAAGTATGATGAGTTCTATAATTTTGTTTCAGGAGGATTTAGTGGACAAATGAGCGTTTACGGTTTGCCAAGTGCCCGTTTATTAAGAGTCGTTCCTATTTTTTCTGTCGATCCGCAAAGTGGTTATGGATACAGTGAAGAAACGAAGCCCATGTTAAACACTTCTCATGGTTTTGTACCATGGGACGATCAACATCATTTAAACATGTCCCAAACTAATGGGGAAGTAGATGGTCGCTGGATCTTTGCCAATGCAAATAATACGCCAAGAATAGCTCGTGTTGACTTAAAAACGTTTAAAACAGTTGAGATTCTTGAATTACCCAATAGCGCTGGAAATCACTCTTCACCCTTCATAACTGAAAATACGGAATATGTGGTTGCTGGAACCCGTTTCAGTGTGCCACCTGATAACGACAATGGCGATGTACCTATTAATACCTATAAACAAAATTTTAAAGGTTACTTAAGTTTTGTTAAAGTAGGTAAGGAAGGTGAAATGGATATTGCGTTCCAAATTGAAACACCCGGTGTCAATTGGGATTTGAGCCATGCCGGAAAAGGTAAATCTCACGGTTGGTTTTTCTTTTCTTGTTACAACACGGAGCAAGCCAATACCTTATTAGAAGTGAACGCTTCACAAAAAGATAAAGATTTTATCATGGCTGTGAATTGGAAAAAAGCAGAGGAATATATAAAAGCGGGTAAAGGAAAAAGAGTTCCTGCAAAATATGTGCACAATACGTGGGATGAAAAAACCCATACGGCGAAATCAGAGATGAGAAATGACGTTTTAGTGCTAGATTCAAAGGCTTTAAAAGATATTTGCTATCTTATTCCTTGTCCAAAATCACCACATGGTTGCGATGTAGATCCTACAGGTGAATTCATTGTAGGTAGTGGAAAGTTAGCAGCCTTAATTCCTGTATTTAGTTTTGATAAAATGAAAAATGCAATCGCCAAAAAGCAATTTGATGGTGATTATGAAGGTATTCCTGTTATAAAATATGAAGCGGCATTACATGGAGAAGTTAAAAAACCAGGTTTAGGGCCTTTACATACTGAATTTGACGGAAGAGGAAATGCATATACCACTTTCTTTGTTTCTTCAGAAGTTGTAAAATGGGATATCAAAACATTAAAAATCTTAGATCGTGCACCCACTTATTATTCTCCTGGACACTTAATGATTCCTGGTGGAGACAGTGGAAAACCGTTTGGTAAATACATGGTGGTTTACAATAAAATCACAAAAGATAGATATTTGCCAACTGGTCCTGAATTAGCACAAAGTGCGCAATTATTTGATATTAGTGGCGATAAAATGAAATTGTTACTCGATTATCCTACTATAGGAGAACCGCACTACGCTCAAGCTGCGCCAGCTGATTTAATTCGAAATAATGGTCAGCTAAAATTTTATAAAATTGAAGAGAACAATCATCCATTTGTTGCTAAAGGAGAGAAGGAAGCCAAAGTGATTAGAAAAGGAAATAGAATTGATGTATACATGACTTCGATTCGTTCGCACTTTGCCTCTGATAATATTGAAGGAATAAAAGTAGGTGATGAAGTCTATTTCCATGTTACTAATTTAGAGCAAGATTGGGATGTTCCTCACGGATTTGCAATTAAAGGTGCTGATAATGCCGAGCTGCTAATCATGCCAGGCGAAACATCTACTTTAAAATGGGTTCCTAAAAAAGCGGGTATGTTTCCATTCTATTGTACTGATTTTTGTAGTGCTCTGCATCAGGAAATGTCGGGATATGTTAGAGTTTCTCCTGCTGGAAGTACAGTTCCATTAACTTTTAGTTTGGGTACAAACATGCCAGCTAAATAAAATAACTTCACATTAAAGGGGAACAAATTACTAGTTTGTTCCCTTTTTAATAATAAAAATCATGAATAACTCAAAAATTTCAACACTTTCAAGAGCCGTGCTTTTGATCGTGATGGTGCTACTAGTGTCTTCTATTTTTGTTCCTATGTGGCGAATTGAGCTAAGCGCACCTCAATATCCAGAAGGGTTAGTTTTAAAATTACACGAAAATAAAATTGCTGGAAATGTAGATATCATCAATGGTCTTAACCATTATATTGGTATGAAAACCTTGCACAAAGAGGATTTTATAGAATTTACAGTGTTGCCTTATATTTTTGGCCTCTTTGCACTTAGCGCATTAGCCGTAGCCGTTGTTGCAAAGAAAAAAGGATTGTATGCGCTGTTTATCTCCTTGATTATTTTTGGAATTCTAGCCGCTGTAGATTTCTATCGATGGAATTATGAATATGGACACAATTTAGATCCTAATGCAGCCATTAGGGTACCGGGAATGTCTTATCAGCCTCCTATGTTGGGGTACAAGCAATTACTTAATTTTGGTGCTTATTCCATTCCAGATATTGGTGGTTGGATGTTAATTGCTTCTGGATTGCTTCTGTTTATTCTTGTTATTAAAGAAACTAATGCATTGCAGCGATATAGAAAACAGCAATCGATAGCAGTTGTTCTTCTCTTTATTTCATTGATTTTTACATCTTGTATAAAGAGTGAGATGGTCCCTATTGCACTGAATCTGGATGCTTGCGATTATTGTAAAATGACCATTGCTGATGGTAAATATGCATCCGAAGCGATAACTGAAAAGGGAAGAGTTTATAAATTTGATGATATCATGTGCATGGTAAAGCATAGTAAAGAAAATGTCAAAACTAAAATTGCGTCTTATTATGTTAGTGATTACAATCAAAATAATGTTCTAATTCCTTCTGAAAGCGCTCATTTTATTAAAGGAACTGAAATCAATAGTCCAATGCGTGGCGGAATCATAGCTTTTTCTACTGTCGCTGATGCTAAAGTGTTTCAAAAAAAATTAAAGGCGGAAGGCGTTCAATGGAACAATATACTCCTAAAATAAAAGCTGCTATTTAATAGTAGAAAGAAATAATCTTTGCGTGACTTTATTGTTTAGATCTAGGATAACGAGGGTGTTTTTTCAACAATTTTTAGTGTTGAAATTACTAGACAGTTCTAAGTCGGTGTTAAATTCCAAATTCTACTGCAGAAAACCTTTTTGTTTTATTGATTTACGTGCGCATCTTCTAATTAAAAAAAACAATGAAAAACGTATCATTTATATTCCTACTGTGCTCATCAATCCTTTTTGCTAATGTGATAGAAGTAGGGCCGAATAAAGCAATAAAATCAATTAAGAAAGCCATTAGTCTGGCTAAAATAGGCGACACGGTTTTAGTTCATAAAGGTGTTTATCGAGAAGGCAATATTGAAATCGATAAAAGAATTTTTTTTCTGGGTAAAGGATATCCAGTTTTAGATGGACAAAAAAAGTATGAAGTACTTTCTATTAAAGCGGATAGTGTGGTTGTACAAGGTTTTAAAGTAATAAAATCGGGTTATGCAACACTCGAAGATCCATGTGCTATTAAAGTATACAATAAAAAAAATGTCATTATTCAAAATAATATTTTAGATGATAATTTTTTTGGAATTTATATACAGAATGGAGAAAACTGCTTGATCAAAAATAATAAAATTGTAGCCTATGGTAGTGAAGAGCAAGAAATAGGTAACGGTATTCATTGCTGGAAAAGTGAAAATCTCCAAATAATTGGAAACAGCATTTCCGGTCATCGCGATGGAATTTATTTCGAATTTGTAACTAATTCGGTAATCTGGAGAAATATTTCGACGAGTAATATTAGGTATGGTTTGCATTTTATGTTCTCAAATAACGATGCTTATATTACTAATGTTTTCAAGAATAATGGTGCCGGAGTTGCAGTAATGTTTACAAAAAATGTCAAGATGTTCAATAACTATTTCGAGGATAATTGGGGAGATAGCGCCTATGGATTATTTCTTAAAGAGATTACCGATAGTCATATCATTGGAAATAAATTTTCTAGAAATACATCTGGAATTCACATGGAAGGCACCAATCGAATTCGAATTGAAAAAAATATATTCGAAGCCAACGGTTGGGCGATGAAAATTCAGGCCAGCTGCGTAGACAATGAAATCGTGAATAATAATTTTATTGGGAATACTTTCGACATGGGAACTAACGGAAGTTTAGTTTTAAATACGTTCGATACTAATTATTGGGATAAATACGAAGGATATGATTTGGATAAAAATGGAGTTGGCGATGTGCCGTATCATCCGTTAAGTTTATTTGCGGTTTTAGTTGAAAACAATCCCGCGGCGATGTTGTTGTTCCGTAGTTTCATGATTACACTTTTGGATAAATCCGAAAAAGTGTTGCCTAGTATCACCCCAGATAATTTCATTGATAATTCACCATTAATGCATTCATTACCATTATGATTGAGATCAAAAATATAGATAAAAAGTTTGGAAAATTAGAGGTTTTAAAGGATATCAATCTTTCTTTTAAAAAAGGAGAATGCATTGCTTTAATTGGTCCAAATGGCTGTGGAAAAACGACATTGATAAAATGTATTTTGGGAATGGTCATACCTTCTAAAGGAGATATTCTAATCAATGATAAATCAATTTTAAAGGAATTTAAATATCGGGAACAAATAGGATATATGCCGCAAATAGGTCGTTATCCTGATTATATGACGGTAGGGCAAATCATCGAAATGATAAAAAAAATTCGAAATTCTAATGAGGTTTTAGATGAGGATCTTATAACAGCATTCGAACTCGAAAAAATAGTTGACAAACAAATGCGGACACTTTCGGGTGGAACCACGCAAAAAGTAAGTGCTACGCTGGCCTTTTTGTTTAATCCTGAGGTGCTGATTTTAGACGAGCCTACAGCGGGGTTGGATCCTTTGGCTTCGGAAATATTGAAGGAGAAAATTATAAATGAAAAAGAAAAGGGAAAACTTATTTTGATTACTTCTCATCTTTTGAGTGAATTAGATGATTTGATTACCCAAATTATTTATATGCAAGACGGAATAGTACATTTTCATCAAACCATCGCTGATTTATTAGAAGCAGCAAACGAACAAAAAATATCGAAAGCAATTGCTAAAATCTTAAAAAACAAAAGTAATGAACCGAATCATTAAAATCATTTTTCTGGATATTTTAAAGAACAAGATTATACTGGCGTATACCCTTATTTTAGCTATTCTTTCCTGGAGTTCATTTGGTCTTGAAGATAATTCTGCCAAAGGATTACTTACCATTTTGAACATAATTTTATTCACGGTTCCGTTGGTTTCCATTCTTTTTGCCACGATTTATTTGTACAATAGTACGGAGTTTATTGAGCTTTTATTAAGCCAACCCGTTAAGCGCAATAAAATTTGGCTGAGTCTATTTGTCGGACTTTCTTTAGCAATGGTTTTGGCCTTTTCTATTGGAGCTGGTATTCCACTGTTAATCAATGCGCCAGATAGCGTAGGCATTATGATGATTGTAATAGGTTGTCTGATTACGTTTGTCTTCGTGGCTTTGGCATTTTTAAGTTCGATACTGTCCAGAGACAAGGCCAAAGGGATAGGAATTGCCATTATGGTATGGTTGTATTTTGCACTGCTTTTTGATGGAATAGTTTTGTATTTGTTGTTTCAATTTTCGGATTATCCAATTGAGAAAGCAATGATAGTTGTTACAGCCTTTAGCCCAATAGATTTAGCCCGAATTCAAATCTTGTTGCATTTGGATGTTTCGGCGATGATGGGATATACAGGAGCAATTTTCAAAGATTTTTTCGGTACTTCATTGGGACTTTTACTTTCTTTCTCGTTGCTGTGTTTGTGGATTATTATCCCATTTTTCATTTCATTAATCAAATTTAAAAACAAAGATTTATAATGTTTAAAGATATACTTCAAAAATTAGAAAATGCTGCTAATCCAGTGGCACAGGTGGTTCAAAATACTTCTTGCAGTAAAGTAATGGTGATTGCTTTCAAAAAAGGAATGATCCTTAAGGAACATAAAACGGATGTTCCTGCTAAATTAGTAGTGATAAAAGGTAGCGTGATTTATAAAGAGGAAAACCAACAAAATGAACTCTTTCTTTATGAAGAACGGGAAATTCCGGTAGCAGTTTTACATTCCGTTGAAGCATTGGAAGACAGTTTGTGTTTATTGTTTAAAGGTTAAAAAATCTAGAAATGAAAACAGATATAAAAAACAGAAACGACATTGAGAAGCTGATAAATGCTTTTTACGGTAAAATAAAAACAGATACTAAAATCGGTTATTTTTTTACAGATGTAGCGAAGGTAAATTGGGAAGAGCATTTGCCTAAAATGTATGATTTCTGGGAAAACATCATGTTTTCAAAAGGAAATTATACCGGAAATCCGATGACTAAGCACAAAGAGTTGCATCAAAAAAGTGAAATGAAACAAGCTCATTTTCAGCATTGGAATGCCTTGTTTAACGTAACGGTGGATGAATTATTCACAGGAGAAAAAGCAGAAGAAATTAAACAAAGAGCGATGAATATTTCGGGAGTATTGATGTATAAAACAATAGGATGAAAAGTATAAAAAAAGCGTAAACTATTTTGGTTTACGCTTTTTTCAATTGGGCAAAATGAATTAATATTATTATTTTTTTGGAAGTAAAACGTCATTTATTACGTGTATAATTCCGTTTGATGTTGCTATCGAGGCCACTATTTCTGAACCATTTACAAACACCTTGTCACCTTCTTTAGTGATTTTTATTTTTCCGGCATTCACTTGTTCATATTCCTGCCCATCTTGCATGTATTCCGTTTTTAGATTTCCAACGTACGTGTGGTACTCCAAAATGTTTTTTAAATCATCTTTTTTTCCAGGTTCTAATAATCCTTCAACGGTTCCTTTTGGGAGTTTGTCAAAGGCAGCGTTTGTTGGTGCAAAAACGGTAAACGGTCCAGCATTGCTCAATACATCTACTAATCCTGCCGCTTTTACTGCCGCAACAAGAGTGGAGTGATCTTTGCTTCCGGAGGCAGTCTGAACAATATTGGGACTAGAAGCTTCATCGACAACAGCAGACTGTCCTGCGCCTTGAGTTGCTGTGTTTTCTGTGGTGGTTTCAGGGGAAACTGCACTGTTTTGTTTGCAACCAAAAATGGTAAACACACAAACGGCTACTACTAATTGAATTGATTTTTTCATAATTAAGGTTACTTTGGTTTTGTGTAACAAAGTACTTAATTATCAATTTTTTATGCTATGCGTTCAATCATAAAGGGAGATTATTTTTAACTTTTTTGATGGAAAAATAAGTGGTAAATCCGATTCCTAAAAGCAAGAGTAAGGCTATGACGAATAGAAGTTCATTTACATACGGAATTATGGTATAACTGAACGATGCAACACCTTGAATGGCGAGAACCAACTCGTTCATGAAAACGCCAACGGAAAATAGTATTAGTCCAATTTTTATCTTTTTATTGATACTAATCAAATGACTGGCATAAATGTAAAACAATAGGAACAACGTGATTACCGCCAATAAAACCAAGTGTAAATAGGCAATTACAATTGGTCTGAAACCAAAGGCAAGCTGGCTTAAAGATGGGATTGTCGAACCCAATTGCAAGATGAATTTTATACTTAATGCCAAACAGGAAAAGAGTACTATATAGCGTAACAATGGAGCAAAATTTTTCAAATACTTTTTTTGTTTTGGTACTAAAATTATAAGAAGTTTAAACCAGGCAAAAACTTGTATTAGTGCTGCAAAGACAGAAATCGAATAAAGCCAAATGGGTAAATTCAACCAAAGTGTAGACAAAAAATAGGCAGGAATACAAGAGACAGCAAATAGCTTAAAGGAGGTTTCGTAAAAGGAATGTTCTGATTTTTTTAGGTTTAAAAAGCCAAAAAACAAACCGATGCAACCAAAGAAAAACCAACCGTTATACTGAAAATGAAGAAAATAATAAATGGAGGATAAATACAAATCCTGAATGACATTTTTACTAGCCATCATGTAAGCCAAGTAAAAAGTTCCGAAAGAAGAAATAATATTAAAAATTAAAGCGGCCTTAAACCAGTTTATTGCAGCAAAATCAGGGTCCAGTTTTCTTAAATCTTTGATGTAATAATAACAAAAAGCATAGGAAACCAGAATCGATGCCGTTGAGAAAAATATGGAAATCATGCCGTATCCCTGAATAATAAAGAAAATAAGCATTCCGTAAGAACAAATGAGATTGGCTATAATTATTTTTCGGTATTTATGTACTTGAAAGTTGGCAGTTTTATTCTGAATAAAATACACCATCAATATCATCAAAGTATGGGTGATCCATCCTGAAAAAGCAAAGTGAGAATGGGAATGTAAGATGTTCTTTTGATTAAAATAGGGGAATTCAAAACCTATTTTATAACGCATTAAAACGCCTAGAGCAGCAACGATACAAAGGTTTAACAAGGAAAATTTAAGCCAAAATTGTATGTTTAATTTCATTTTTTTTTAATAAAATATTTTGTGATTGATAATGTCAACTTTGTTGCAATCATTCATTTTCGAAAAAACCCGAATCACCGTTTCGACTCTCAAACCGGTAAAATTTGCAATTTCCTGTCGTGTATAAGGAATTAATACTTTTTGGCCATTGCACTCTGATTTTCTTTTGTGTGTGTTCAAAAAAGCAAGAATTCGAAATTCTGGTTTCTGGTTGATAATCTCTTTTGAGGTATTGGATTTTGAATGAATTTTATTGGCAAGTAAAACCAAAAATGATTTTTGAATTAAAGGATATTCATCAAGAATTTTTAAAAATTTATCTTTTGATAATTTCATGATCGTGCAATCTTGAATGCAAACGGCTTTTGCCGGATATAGTTTTTCAATAAATAAGGGAGGCTCACCAAAACTTTCTCCTTTGCAAAAAAGCCCTTGTGTGTACTCTTTTCCTTCGTCATTGGAGTTAAACATTCTCACGGTTCCATCAATAATTTGGTAATAAAAATGAGCCACTTCATCTTCATTGAAAACGACTTCGTTTTTTTTGTATTTTTTTGCAACAGCGCCCCAGGAAAAAAGTAAATCAATGTCTATTTGCATATTTAAATTGAATTTAGGAATGTATTGTTTGTAAACTTGTAGGACTCATGGTTGTAATTGCTACAAATATAATTTCTCTAAATTTAACAATATTATGATTGTAATCATACTATCGAAGTGTAAAATGTAATGCTTTTCATAGTGCCTTAAAACAATATCGAAAATGGCTAAAGTATTTTATTAAAGTAGCATAGCGTATGATATTTATCAGTTTTTATACGGTTTAGTTTCCCGAATTTTGAGGTTTATTTATTAAATCATTTTTAACATGACAGAAAATAATCCCCTTCATACGTTCCATATTCCCGTGATGGGACTTGCCTATACTATTGATAGTCCGATACGTGTAGCTAAATATGGAATATCGTCCGTTATTTCAATTATGGATGATGAGCTTATCGAAAAAATGAATGCTTTTTACAGCAAGAAATTCGATTTACCCTATCAGGAAATTACACAAAAAATTCACGATTACCGCGCAGAACGCATTACTTCGTATCTGAATTTGGTAGACAAAATCGTGAAGGAAAAATTCGAAAATTTCAAAACGGAATTATCGGAAAGCAAATCAGCTTTGGAAAATTACATTGCCATGTTGCCCAACAAATCAGCCATTAAAGCAGGCTTGCAAAATTTGATGGAAGACGGTTTTGCTTTCAAAGATAATATCAAAAATTATCTGGAGAAAAATCTTTATCCGGGCGATATTGATGTTAATATTATGACCAAATTGGATAAGGATAATTTCATCAAAGAGGAACAATTACCCATTACTTTTAATGATGCACATGCTGCGCTGCGTGGGTTTGTAAACAGTACATTAGCATCTTCGGTTGTTTTATCGGCAGGGATGAATCCAAGATTATACAGCTATTTCGAAAGTTTTTCGGCTTTCTTTCCGGATGCGAATAATGCACTGAAGAAGAAAATCACGCTGAAAGTGAGTGACTTTCGCTCGGCGATGATTCAAGGGAATTTTTTAGCTAAAAAAGGACTTTGGGTTTCGGAATACCGAATCGAATCCGGACTGAATTGTGGCGGACACGCTTTTGCCACCGAAGGCTATTTATTAGGACCAATTCTGGAAGAATTTAAACAGAAAAAAGAACAACTGATTCAATCTGCGCATGAGTTAATGGTGAAAGCATTGGCACAAAAAGAAATACATGTTCCAGAACAACCTTTGGATTTAAAAATCACGGTTCAAGGCGGCGTAGGAACTGCTGAAGAGCATGATTTTCTATTGGAAAATTATAATGTGGATTCTGTGGGTTGGGGTTCGCCGTTTTTATTGGTTCCTGAAGCCACTTCGGTAGATAAACACACCAGAGATTTATTGGCTGTAGCCAAAGAAGATGATTTGTATTTAAGTCATATTTCGCCGTTGGGAATTCCTTTTAACACGTTGCGAGGAACTACCAATGAAACGCTAAAACAAAAACGAATTAATGACAATAAAGCGGGAAGTTCCTGCCCCAAACGCTTTTTGGCGTTAAGCAAAGAATACGATGCCACGGGAATTTGTACGTCATCTAAGAAATACCAAGACTTGAAACTGGAAGAATTGCTGCTTCAAAAAGATGTTTTAACTGCTGAAGTTTTCGAAAAAAAGAAAAACAGTATTACGGAGAAAGCCTGTCTTTGTGTGGGGTTAGCTAATGCTTCGTATTTGGAAAATGACATTAAAATAAAAGGTCAGGCGCAAGGCGTCATTATTTGTCCAGGACCCAATATGGCTTATTTTGATCAAGAAGTTTCACTGTCTAAAATGGTGCAGCATATTTATGGAAACGCATCAGTATTGACGGTTACCAATCGACCAAATCTATTTGTGAAAGAGTTAAAAATGTATTTGGATTATCTGAAAAATGAAATATCAGCAGTTACGGAAGAAATCACTTTGGGACAAATTAAAAAATGGAATTCGTTTAAAAATAATTTGCTACAAGGAATTGAATATTATGAAGATTTATTTTCAATAACTCCTTTTTTCGAAAGTACTAAAAAAGAGATTCTTAGTCAATTTAATTCCTATAAATTAGAATTATTTGAGATTGAAATCCCCGAATTGAAATTGGCGTAAAGCCTCCAGAAAGTTGTTTTTAAATAGAATGATTTTTACAGGATTATTCTATTTAAAAACATTTTTTTATACTCCATGATGTTGTAAATTTGCACCGTGAAAAAAATCATATTCATAATTGTATTAATCCTACTTGTAAAGCCAGTCCTTCCGGTTTTAGAGTATGTTATCAATTATGAATACATTTCAAAAGTGCTTTGTATCAATAAGGACAAACCTAAAATGCAATGTAACGGAAAGTGTCATTTGATGAAAGAATTGGCTAAAGCTTCTGATGCTGAAAAGCCTCTTTCTACAGATAAAAAAGGAACGACTTCAATCCTTGACGTACTCATTTTTGAGGAAATAAAATCTTTTGATATTATACCGCTTTGTTTTGGAACCAAAGAAAAAACAAACGCCTACTATTCTAATTTATACTTTCACTTGAATAGTGCTTCTGTGTTTCACCCGCCCGCTTTCATTTCTTAAATTTTTAGGCACGTAGTGTGCTTTTATTAATTCGTTTTTTAACAACGGATGAGATTCTGTTTGCTTTTTTTGGAAATAAATCATCCAAAAACGGCATGCAAATCAATACCTAATATTTAAAATAAAATCTTAAGAAATGAAATTTCAATTAAAAAATATACTAGCTGTAATGGCTATCGCAGTTACCTTATTTTCTTGCTCTAATGACAATGATAATGAAGCGATTACCGGAAACGGAAATCTAAAATTAGAATTCGATAACGTATACAAATCGGCTAATTTTGCTTTTAATACGAACTACACTAATTTGAATGCTGAGGTGGTTGCAGTTTCTAAAGCCATGTACATTGTGAGTAATATTGTATTGACAAAAGAAGACGGAACTACATTTACGTATCCAAAAAGTCAAAGCTATTTTATTGTAGATGAAGCTACGCCTGCAACATTAGTATTGAATCTTACTAATATTCCTGCCGGAAATTATACTAAAGTTACCTATGGAATTGGAGTTGATAAAACCCAATGGGAAGCTGGAGCAACGGGTCAAGGGGACTTTTTGGCAACAGCACAAACTGCTGGAATGATGTGGTCTTGGAGCGCCGGTTATAAGTTTGTGGCTTTCGAAGGTTCTTTTACAGCACCCACAGTGTCAGTAGCCAAAGAATTTAAAGTACACACTGGACAAACTGGAACCGATTATAACTATGCCGAAGTTACTTTGGGTTTTCCTGAAAAAGCATTGGTACGAACTACAATTACGCCTCAAGTTCACATTATGGCTGATTTGTCCCAAGTAATTGACGGAACCAATAAAATCAATTTTTCAGAATCAGCAACCGTCATGGGCGGTGCTAAATTAGCATTAGTAACCGCTAATATTTCTTCGATGTTTACAATAGATCACGTACATAACGACTAAATTTAAATCTAATAGCGGTTGGGAATTAAATCTCCGACCGCTTTTAAAAAAAAAATAAAATGAAAGCAAAATATATCATATTGCTCATTTTGCCGTTGTTTTGGAATTGTTCTACTGATGACAACGAGGCGTATCAAAATATTCCTTTGGATTTTCAGGTTCCCGCTAATTTCCCACCTTTGGCTTATAATTTAGCGAATAATCCACCAACAGAAAAAGGATTTGAACTCGGGAAAAAACTTTTCTACGACGGGCGATTGGCTTCGGATGGCATTGTTTCCTGCGGTTTTTGTCATATTCAGGAAGATGCATTTACGCATCACGGCCACACTTTGAGTCATGGTGTTGATGACGCCATAGGAACCCGAAACACGCCGCCAATCCAAAATTTGGCCTATCAAACCACATTTATGTACGATGGTGCAACGACACATTTAGACCTGCAACCCATAATTCCGTTCACCAGTCCTATCGAAATGAATGGTGATTTTGCAAAAGCGGTTGCTATGATGAAAGGAGTTGCTGAGTACCAAAAGCTATTCAAAATTGCTTTTGCCGATGGACAAATCAATTCCGAAAACATGCTCAAAGCCTTGGGACAATTTATGGTAATGGTCACGTCCTCAAATTCTCGTTTTGACAAGTACCGCCGCAGCGAATCGGGTGGAACACTCACGCAAGTGGAGCAGGATGGTTATGCCATTTTCAATCAAAAATGTTCCAGTTGTCACGCCACAGATTTATTTACGGACAATTCTTTTAGGAATAATGGTTTGCCTGTAGATCCCGCATACAATGATATTGGTCGTTTTCGCGTGACGGAGTTGCCTCAGGATAAGTATAAATTCAAAGTGCCAAGCCTTAGAAACATAGAGAAAACGGCTCCTTACATGCACGATGGCCGCTTATTTACGCTGGAAGCTGTTATGGAACATTACAATTCTGGTGTAGTCAATTCAGCTACTTTAGACCCCATTTTGAACAAAAACGGATCACTCGGAATTCCATTAACAACAACCGAAAAAACAAAAATTATTGCTTTCCTAAAAACATTGACGGACACGCAATACCTAACAGACAAACGTTTTTCTGAATATTAATTTAAGAAGCTATTTCCTGCTGTACACTGCAAGTCCTGACTACAAAAGCTGTTTTTCTATGTCCTGAAAAGAGCTTCCGCTGGTCGCTTTTTCAGGACAAGAAAAACAAGCTTTTTCGCTCCGGGCTTTCCGTTTCCATCAGGGCTAAAAACAACAAACATGAAAAAATACGCATTACTTTTAGTACTTCTATTTCAATTGGCAAACGCCACCGAAAAAGATAGTTTAAATACCATAAATCCATTTACAAAATACCATTCATTCCTAGAAGAAGAGGATTTTTGTGATGCCTGTGGCTGCTCAGCCAGCGGCGGAAGCATGGGATTCGCCTCGATGTTGAATTCTAATTTCGTCGGGATTCGGTATTTCAATCAACAATACAAATCCATGGATGGTTTGTACAGCAATTCACCTTGGTACAAAGAAAATTTCAATACCGTTCAGGTTTGGGGCCGAATCCCAGTAAGCGAAAAAGTGCAGGTTTCGGCATTACTACCGTATCATTTTCATGAAAGAGAAACCGCGACAGGCGATAAAAGCATCAGTGGGATTGGCGATATCACGGTTTTGGCAATGTATCGGTTGTATCAAACGCATAAAGACAGCACTTTTTTGGTTCATACGTTGCAATTGGGAGGCGGAATAAAAGCGCCAACCGGAAAATTTAATGAAGCGAATTCTGGAAGTATCAATCCAAGTTTTCAAGTCGGAACAGGAAGTTGGGATTATCTTTTGGCTACCGAATATATCGTAAAAAGAAAGCAATTTGGCTTAAACGCGATGCTGAATTATGTTATAAAAACAGAAAACCAAAAGAGTTATCGTTTTGGAAATCAGTTAAATTATGCAGGGACTTTTTTCTATTTGTATGAGAAAAATAGTTTTTCTATTGTTCCACAACTGGGTTTTGCTGGTGAAGTTTATGAAAGTAATTGCCAATACAATCAAAAATTACGGAATACAAGTGGCGATATTCTTTTCGGGAAAGTTGGTTTTGAGGTTGGTAAAGACAGACTTTCTTTTGGAGCGAATGCCATGTTACCCATCAATCAAAATCTTACCGGCGGCAATGTAGAAGCAAATTACAGATGGAGTGTAAACCTTAATTATAGTTTGTAATTGTCGAGTCTCTTTTATGTTGGAGTTGTCATTTGATGCCACTTCAATTCCTTACTTTTACAGTCCAATTAAAAAAAAGAATATGTTTCAAAATAAGAATTTTTGTTTTTCGTTTTGCTTCTTAATAATTAGCACTCTCGGTTTTGCACAGGTAAATGAATATGTTTTGCAATTTAAAACACCATCACAATTGCATCGTTTTTTAAAATATTCGAACAAAAGTATCCCCTTGATCAGTGCGCATAGAGGTGGTCCAACAACCGGATTTCCAGAAAATAGTACCGCTACATTTGCAAATGCTATTCGATACAATCCTACAATTGTAGAAACGGATATTGCGCTGAGTAAAGATTCTGTTTTGGTTATGATGCACGATAATAAGCTGGATAGAACAACTACGGGTACGGGTAAGATTGAAAACTACACCTATAAAGAATTACAGCAATTCTTTTTAAAAGATAATGAAGGCAACCAAACCCCTTATAAAATAGAAACTTTAGATCAGGTTCTGCAATGGGGGAAAGGCAAAGTAATTTATAACCTTGATGTAAAAAAAGGAGTTCCTATGAAAATGATTGTCGATGCAGTACGCAGGAACAAAGCCGAAGCTTATTCTGTTATTATAACCTACAATGCAACTCAAGCCGCCGAAGTAGCTCAACTGGCTCCAGATTTAATGATTTCGGTTTCGGCGAGAGGAAAAGAAGATGTAGAGCGTATGGAAAATCTGGGTGTCAAAGTGGATAAAATGATCGCTTTTGTGGGTACAGCAGAGCCAAAGGCCGAAGTGTATCAGTATTTAAACGGCCGAGGTATAGCTTGTATTTTGGGTACCATGGGCAATATCGATAAAAGTGCTGCCGCAAATGGGGATGCTTTGTATTATAAATTAATTGAAAATGGCGCAACTATTCTTTCGTCTGATCGACCTGTTCAAGCAGGAAAACAAGCAACGAAATTCACTAACGACAAAAAGCTGAAATCAAGGCATATTAAAATTATAAAGCGATAATAATAAAAAAGCATTATTTTAAATTCTCTATTATTTTCTAAAATTGGTTGGCAACCCTTTCTAGTGAACCAATTGAAGGAGTTTTTTATTTCGGCAAACGTTTCAATTTAGTTGTTTTTTAAAGTTTTTTAAAATTTTAAAACCATAGTGAACTACACTTCGTACATGAAGGGATAACTAAATAAATAAACGATGAAAAACAAACAACAAAAAATAGGTTTTGCTTCCATTATTGGTCTAGCCCTTTTATCTAGTATTGCAATTTCTTGTAATGATGAGGATAGCAATGAAATGATGATGCCAGTATCGGCACCTGATGTAAATTTTACGGCATTAGCCAGTAATAATACAATTCTAACTTTTAATGCACGAAATTTAGGAACTCCAACTTCGACTACACCAATTGTTGGTTTACCTACATCAGAAAACATCGTAAGTATTGATTACAGACCTGCAACCGGACAGTTATATGCTGTAGGTTCGTCTAGTCGTCTTTATTTTATTAATGAGAAAAGTGGAGTTGCAACTGCATTGGGTGCTGGATCTTTTTCTCCTGTTGTTGCTGGAGTTAATGCTTCATTGGATTTTAATCCAACCGTAGATAGAATTCGTTTGGTAACAGAATCAGGCCAAAATTTAAGATTACACCCAGAATTAGGAACTGTTGTAGCAACGGATGGTGTTATTAATGGCGGTACAAATCCTAAAATTGGTGCAGTAGCGTATACGAATAGTATGGCTGGTGCAACAACTACAATGTTGTATGATATTGATTTCGAACAAGATAAGTTATATATTCAATCGCCACCTAATGATGGTGGACTTCAGCTTGTAGGTGATTTAGGAGTTGACTTTCAAGGTGCAGGGGATATGGATATTTCAGCAGATAATTCTACTGCCTTGGCTGTAACTAATAATACAAATGGATCTACATTATATACCATTGATTTAGCAACGGGGAAAGCCGTTGCTGTTGGAAAATTCACTGCTCCGGTAATTAGTATTGCGTTCAAGACGAATCCAGTTGCTTATGCTACAACTTCGGGCAATATGTTGGTTCGTTTTAATCCTACAAACGGAAGTAATACTTCTGTTTCATTAACTGGGTTGGCTACAAATGAAAGTATTGTAGGTTTAGATTTTAGACCAGCTAATGGAGCATTATATGCGATCTCTAATCAAAGCAGATTATTTTCTGTGAATACAGCTAGTGGTGCGTTAACAGCAGTAGGGTCTCCATTGTTAACGGTATTGTCAGGTACTTCTTTTGGTTTTGATTTCAATCCAACAGTAGATAGAATCAGGTTAGTAAGTAATACAGGTCAAAACTTGCGTTTACACCCAGATTTAGGAACAGTAGTATTTGTAGATGGTAATTTAAATCCTGGAACCCCATTTGTTACGGGTGCCGCATATACCAATAATGTGGCTGGTGCAGGTACAACCACTTTATTTGTGATGGATTCACAAACGGATATGCTATACCGTCAAGATCCACCAAATAACGGAACATTAGTTGCTATTGGAAATTTAGGAGTTAATATTGATGAAGATAGCGGATTTGATATCGGTGGAAATAGTGCTACTGCTTTCGCCTTATTAAAGGTAAATAATAGTGCTTCAGTTTTTAGTATCAACTTGACAACTGGTGCAGCAACCAAAGTTGCTGAACTAAATATTCAAGCTACAGCGATGGCGGTTGGTTTAGGATTTTAAAACTAAAACATTCTTGAAATAAAAAGTTGGCTCTAATCAAAGAGCCAACTTTTTTTGTTTTTACACACTGACTATTTTAAAAATGCAAAGCAAAACCAAGATTAAACTGTAAACTATTGTCATAATATTGTTTGTGAGTTGCCATATTATAACGAATTCCGGGTTCGATACTTACATTTTTACCTAAAAATACCGCATAACCAACTTGCGCACCTATGTAGGTAGGATTAGCATCTGCGTCACCAAAACCGACTCCATTATAAGAAAGCTCAATAGGAATCATCGTTTTTAAATAGTATTTGGCTCCAATTTTATAAGCAATCGGTTCGCCGACCCCATCTATTTCTCCATAGCCTAATCCTAATTTAAGTGCCAGATTATCTTTGATAAAATAACCTCCTTCAGCTCCAATGTTGTAGGAAGTGATTCCGTCCGAAGAACTAAAATACATGGCGGTAGTCCCTACGTTTCTTCCAAAGCCAGTATTGGCTTCAATAAGCCATTTGCCTTTTGATACTTGACCTTCTTTGGCTTGACCATTGGCAAAGCCAAAAGCAAATAAGGCTAGAATCGATACAGTAATTTTTTTCATGTTGAATTGTTTTTTGTTCATCAAAAGTAACAGTTAAATCCAATTACCTAAGAATTTTATGACTTATTTAACAGAAGTAAAGTAGTACAAAAGAAGACGATTTTCTGTAGCTGAAAAGGAAATTTTTAGTCAGATCGAGTATTTTTCTCTCGAAGGTTCGGGAATAAAAATGTATCGAGAAGCGCTTTGCATTATAGAGTTCTCGAACATATGTTTGTCATCATCATCACCAAACACGTCTCTCTCGTTTATCCCGAACTTGTTTCGGGAAGTGTTTTTGGCTTGTAATGGATTTTCCAAACTAACCTAAAACTGTCAAGCCAAAAATGTATCGAGAAGCGCTTAATGTTATAAAGTTCTCGATACAATTTTTAAAGCAGTTCATTTAGTTTAAAAAGCGAGCTCGACTTTAGCTTTAAAAACCACTCGAACAGACGTGCGTAAAAGGTGTTTTAGTTTAACAAATCGAGCTTAGTATTGATAGCTATTCTTGTCTAATACATCTCCTCCGTTTATCCCGAACTTGTTTCGGGAAGTGTTTTTGGCTTGTAATGGATTTTCCAAACTAACCTAAAACTGTCAAGCCAAAAATGTATCGAGAAGTTCTTTTCGTTATAGAGTTCTCCTCAGTGCTAACTATTCCTGTCCTTGACGTCTCTTCGAGTGTTTTTGGCTTGTAATGGATTTTCCAAACTAACCTAAAACTGTCAAGCCAAAAATGTATCGAGAAGTTCTTTTCGTAATCAGTTCTCGATACAATTTTTAAAGCAGTTCATTTAGTTTAAAAAGTAAGCTCGATTTTAGCTTTAAAAACCACTCGAACAGACGTGCGTAACAGGCGTTTTAGTTTAACAAATAGTATTTAGTATTGTATACTTTTCCTTTCCTCTACGTCTCTTCCGTTTATCCCGAACTTGTTTCGGGAAGTGTTTTGGCTTTTATCGAATTTCGCGGACTAACCTCAGACCTGTCAAGCCAAAAATGTATCGAGAAGCGCTTTTCGTAATCAGTTCTCGATACAATTTTTAAAGCAGTTCATTTAGTTTAAAAAGCGAGCTCTACTTTAGCTTTAAAAACCACTCGAACAGACGTGCGTAACAGGCGTTTTAGTTTAACAAATAGTATTTAGTATTGTATACTTTTCCTTTCCTCTACGTCTCTTCCGTTTATCCCGAACTTGTTTCGGGAAGTGTTTTTGGCTTGTAATGGATTTTTCATAGTAATCTCAAACCTGTCAAGCCAAAAAAGTATCGAGAAGCGCTTAACGTGATAAAGTTCTCCTCAGTAGGTACTATTCCTGTCCTTAACGTCTCTTCGAGCGTTTTTGGCTTGTAATGGATTTTTCATAGTAACCTCAGACCTATCAAGCCAAAAATGTATCGAGAAGTTCTTTTTGTAATCAGTTCTCGATACAATTTTTAAAGCAGTTCATTTAGTTTAAAAAGCGAGCTCTACTTTAGCTTTAAAAACCACTCGAACAGACGTGCGTAAAAGGCGTTTTAGTTTAACAAATAGTATTTAGTATTGTATACTTTTCCTTTCCTCTACGTCTCTTCCGTTTATCCCGAACTTGTTTCGGGAAGTGTTTTTGGCTTGTAATGGGTTTTTCATACTAGCCTAAAACCCGCAAAGCCAAAAAATTATCGAGAAGTTTTTTTCGTTATAGAGTTCTCGAAGATATTTTCGTCATCATCACCAAACACGTCTCTTCGAGTGTTTTTGGCTTGGAATGGATGTTCCATACTAACCTAAAACTCGTCAAGCCAAAAATGTATCGAGAAGCGCTTAACGTTATAAAGTTCTCGATACAATTTTTAAAGCAGTTCATTCAATTTAACAAATAAAGTTTAGCTTAGCTTTAAAAACCACTCGAAAAGACGTGTATAAATAGCGAGGTAGAATGAGTAAATAATCAGATTAAAAATTAAAAAGTAAATCAATGAAGCAGTCTTATGTTTATATTTTAAAATGTTCTGATAATTCTTATTATACAGGCGTGACCAGTAATTTAGAGAGTAGAATGTTCAAACATAATTCGGGTTTCTATCCCGATTGTTATACTTTTCTAAGACGGCCATTAGAATTGGTTTTTTATTGTGAGTTTACAGATATTAATTTAGCAATAGATAAAGAAAAGCAAATAAAAAAGTGGTCACGAGCTAAAAAGGAAGCAGTAATAAACGGAGATTATGATGCATTAGTTAATTTGGCAAAAAAGAAGTTTGATTAGTGAATATTTGGAATTCCTGCTAGCCATGGCATTCTGCACATCTCTCTCGTTTACCTCGAACTTGTTTCGGGAAGTGTTTTTGGATTGTAATGGATTTTTTATACTAACCTAAAACTGTCAAGCCAAAAATGTATCGAGAAGTTTTTTTCGTTATAGAGTTCTCGAAGATATTTTCGTCATCATCACCAAACACGTCTCTTCGAGTGTTT